>DMPG01000153.1 GCA_003456055.1 Bacteroidota bacterium
ATCAAGATGTTATCGAATGAGCAGCATTTTTTTTGTCTCTGAAAAATTCTTTGTCTGTAACCGATAGAAGTATGTTCCGGAAGGAGCTTCTTCGGTGCTTTCAATTTGTCCGTCCCACGAGACCTTGAAACTTCCTTTGTTAGCATGATCACTATAGAGCGTTCGTATCCACGCTCCGGTAATATCATAAATGGAAATTGTTGCAAATCCATCTTCCGGAATTGAAAATTCAATCGTTGTCTGCGGATTGAATGGATTCGGATAGTTCTGTTGTAGAGAATGTGTTATTGGAACTGAGATTTTATTTTGGTGAATACCAAGCGATGTTCCCGGAGAATATTTCCACACACCCGCACCGGAAACATACATTAACGAATCGTTGATCTTCCGAAAACGATTCAAACTATTCCCAATCGTCATTGATGTCCATGTTTCTCCGCCGTCGGTTGTTTGTTTCGGTGCAAGCGATGTTCCTCCGGCCCAACCGAGTGTATCATTCAAAAATCCAATCCCCTGCACAAAATATCCTGTTGCTGAAAATTGTTTCTGATTCCACGTTACTCCGCCGTCAGTAGTTTTTAAAAAAAACACCGGCGCCACATTGCTATTTCGCTGCAAACTGACGTAACCGATCTTGCGTGAAGGGAAAGTGATCTTCCAAGCCCATTCATTTGTGCGGGCAGTTGTATAGACGGTATCCCATGTTTCACCTGCATCAGTAGTGGATAAGATGATTCCTTTTGAAAGTTCATGAGTTGTATCGGTCAATCCGACAATGATTCCGCTGTCTTTGGTAAAAAATCGAACATCGATCAATCCAGGAACATACGCCGCCATATTTTTTGCGATCCACGTTGTCCCGCGGTCTGTAGTTTTGTAGAACCATGCCGGTCCGCGAACTCTGCCGACACCATAGATAATGGAATCATTGAACACATGCATTCCGCAAAAACCTCGTTCGATCGTTTTGCTAGTCAATTGTTGTTCGGGATTCCAGTTTGTTCCGCCGTTGGTTGTTCTATAGAGAATGACACTGTCTTTTGCAGCAGTATTATTGACATCGCCCCAACCCAGTGCGCCGGCATATCCGCTGAGAGAATCAAAGAAACCAACGGAGCGAAAATGAGTGAATGTTCCTTTATTCAATTGCCGTGTCCACGTCACTCCTCCATCCGTTGTTTTATGGATCTGTCCAATGCCATTCACAACCCATCCAACTTGAGTATTAAGGAAAAATATATCGTTGATACGAGAACTATTACCCACATAATCAAAATTAGTCTTCTTCCATGTACGGAGCTGTTGTGCTGAAACAAAAGAGATGAAGAGTGCCGCAATGAGGAGCATTTTTTTCATGAAGAGTCCCGCCGTGTGAATGAAGAATGATTACAAGTTATGATAGATTACCAATAAATTAAATTTGATTCAACCTCTTGCAATGAATTAAAATATAATGTATAATCGCATACCAACTAATTCACTTATATTCAACACTTATTTACTGGAGTGCTTTATGAAAAAAAACTTGTTCAAACAAGTTGTTGTTCTTCTTCTTGTTGCCACAATGGCAATGATGTCTGTCGGTTGTTATGGTTCGTTCAACCTTACAAAAAAGGTGTATAACTGGAACGGTACAATGGAAGGAAAGTGGGTTAAAGAAGTTGTGTTTCTTGTGTTGAATATAGTTCCGGTGTATGGTATTGCAGGATGGATTGATGTTGTGATCTTGAATTCGATCGAATTCTGGACAGGAAACAATCCGGTGGCATCAAAGATTTCTTCAGATGATGGAACAACGGTTACCTTCAATCAGGAAAAGAACGAAATGACAATCTCCTATGCAGGAAAATCATTTACGATCTCCCGTGAAGAAGGCAAATCCACAGTAAAAGATGCTGAAGGAAATATTCTTGCGTTTGCAGTGAGCGATGCGAACGGAAACATGAATATTGTTGATGTAAACGGAAAAGTTCTGAGCACATATTCAAGCGAAGAAGTTTCATCGATGATCGCATCGAAATAAGTGAAGATGGTACAATACAAAGGGAGAACTGAACTCAGTTCTCCCTTTGTATTGTAAAAGCAGTCACTCCTAAAACAATCCACCCTGCAAGAAAACAGATCCCTCCGAACGGTGTTACAGCACCAAACATTGTTATTCCGGTCAAGGCGAGAACGTACAGGCTGCCGCTGAACAATATGATTCCCGCACCAAACAATCTTCCGGAATAACGCAGAGCCGGATATTGTTCTACAAAAAAAGCGACAATAAGAATTGCGAACGTGTGATAGACGTGATAGCGGACTCCTGTTTCAAAAATGAGCAGCATGTCCGGATTGATTATTTTTTTTAATCCATGGGCGCCGAACGCACCAAGCGCAACCCCGAAGAATCCGAACACAGAACCGAGCAGTAAGAATGTTCTTTGCATAATATTAACCGTAAAGATTTCTAAAAACGTCTCCGAACGATATTACTCAAGAGTTTTTCAGATGTTTTCAGTATTTATTTTCGAATGAATTAAACAATCTTGTCATTATGAAATCTTGCAATTTTGAAATCATATAATGTTATGTTACAGCATACCACTTTGTTTTCTGATAAGCCATTCTATTCCGAACAACAGAACGATGATCGTTAAGAACGATGGGAGATTCCACAGTTCAAATTCACTCGACTGTTCAATCCTTTGCGGTTTCATTTCTCCTCGCAACAGGATGTTCTGAAGAAGCGAATTAAATGATGGAGCGTCGCTGTATTCGCCGCCGGATGAATTTGCCATTTGTTTCATGAGCGGTTTGTTCATTTTTGTTTCCGCAAATTCGATCGATTGTTCGCCGACAGTAATTCTACCGCCGGATGTTCCAAGCGTGTCTCCATCATTCAATGCGGCTGCAGAATAGGAAAATTCCCCCTCGGGCAAACTTTCGATCGCCCCTTCGTACCGGCCGGATCCGATCGAAGAAAGGATCGTTTCATACCGCAGATTGTTCTGTTTGGAATGAACGGAAAGACGCACGTCCGCATTATCAATCGGCTGATAACTCTGGTTATACACCTGTGCAGAAAATCCCGCCTGCTCACCTTGTGAATAGAACTCTTTTGAAGGTTCAACACGCACAAATTTATCCTGCTCACCGGTTGCCAGCCATCGAACGAGTGACGAGAACCAGCCATCAAAAAAAAGTTTCGTTTCGCTTGTGGAACTTGCAAGGAGTTTCCAGCGATAAATTCCGTACCCAAGAATTGCCGCAGATTTTGTACTTCCGATATTTCGCATAATGAACAACGGATCGTTCAACGGCACATTTTGTATTTTCACACCAAGCAGATTCTGTGCTTCAGGTTTTGGTGAAAATGTTTGAAGAGAATAATAGATCGGCGGTAATTTATCCCACGAAGGCGTTTCATTCTGCAGTAATTGATGGAACTTGGTCTTTGGAAAAACATTCGGAAGAACCGATTGTTCATCGATCCGTTCAGAAGATACGGTGAAGGGAAACATCGTCTGCATTGTCCGGACTTTTTGAAGATCGAGCGTTCGGCTCGCAATAAATAAAATTGGAAGCGAACGGGAAAGGATGGACTGCGATATACTATTCATCGAATTCTGCGATGTCATCACAGTAGGAAAACCAACGAGAATGATACAATCTGCAACCGCGAGTGATGATTGGAGCGAATTATTCTCTTTCTGCGATTTGAATTCCCCGCCGGGCATCTGATAGAAGAGCGGAGCAGTGATATTTTTATCCTGATTGAGCGTCTGCATTACCGCAGAAACATCTGCGCTCAGTGAACCGGCAATGACAACAATATTCATTTTGTTCTTCAGCACTTTTACCAAAGCAGAACGTGAATTGTTCTTTGCGGTCAATTCTCCTGATACGGAAGAGACCGATACGGATAGTTTTTTTACACCGTCCGTAGTCGGCGTGTATGAGAATTGCACAGGAACTTCCGTTGTTCCGGTGGGCGACGAGACAGAAATTTTCTGTTCAGATATTTTTTTTCCATCTTCCAGCAAAGCCACGGAGACTGATTGCGCAGGAATTCCTGAGACTTTGATCGTTGCATCAACCGGAATTGCGGCATCAACATAGCCGATGGAATTTGCGATCAGTTTGGAAACGGAAATATCTTTCTGTTCATTCGTATCGCCGATGCCGACAGTAAAAATGGGAATACGGCTTTTCTCCGCATCATACAGCGGATTCGATCCTTCGGTATAATTTCCATCCGATAACAGAATGATCCCCTTAAGGTTGTCAATATTCTTAAGAGATGTTTGCAGCGCAGAAGAAATATTTGTTGTTCCGCCGTTGATCTTCAATGACTCCGGCACAAGGGG
>DMPG01000376.1:0-1608 GCA_003456055.1 Bacteroidota bacterium
ACTTCGGTATCTTTACCAAAGAGAAAAGCTCTTGCAAATCTCGACCCTGTATTTTCTCCGGAACGATTGAAGAAAACGGTCGATTTTCTTGCGAGCGAAGAACTTGCAGGAAGAGCACCTGGTTCAATTGGTATCGAGAAAGCAGCAGATTTTATTGTTACTAATTTTAAAGCAGCAGGATTGCTTCCTGGTGCTGATGACAGCACGTACTTCCAAAGCTGGAGTGACGTTGTTGATTCTCTCGGTAATAGATCGACAGTAAAAAACATTATTGGAATTATCCCNNTCCCGGTACAAATCCGAATTTGAAAGATGAATCGGTTGTGATCAGCGCACACTATGATCATCTCGGGCTTGGGTGGCCAGGTGTCAACAAAGGGAATGAAGGAAAGATTCACTACGGTGCAGACGATAATGCTAGTGGTGTATCGGTGTTATTGGAATTAGCACACACGCATGGAAAGTCGTTAAAACCCCAAAGGACAATCGTCTTTATTGCATTTTCTTCCGAAGAAGCCGGATTAATCGGATCGAAATATTATGTGAAGAACAATAAGCGGTTTCCCGCTAAAAAAGTGATCGGAGTATTGAATTTTGANNAATGGAGATTTATTTTCATGGGTGCAAGTTATGTTACCGGAGTTGAATCTGATATCATCACACAAGAGCTTGATGCAAGTGATCAGCGAAGTTTTATTGAAGCCGGAATTCCAGGGGTGCAATTCTTTTCGGGAGTGAACAGTGACTATCATCGCCCAAGCGACACACCCGATAAGATCGATATTTCAGGATTAGTAAAAGTAGCAGCACTTGGTCAGGAAGCACTTGTATACTTAGGTGATAGACTAGAGCCTCTGGCATTTCAAGGACAAATTGCCGTACCAACCACAAAGCCGCAGATAACGGGTGAAAGAAAAGTTTCAACCGGAAGTATTCCCGATTTTGCTTTTGCAGGTCAAGGAGTTAAGATCGCTGATATTAGTCCGGATTCCCCTGCATCAAAAGCGGGATTACAAAAAGGGGATGTTGTAATTCAATTAGGTGGATTAAAAACCACAAACCTTCGTGAATATTCAGACGTATTGAAAAGTTTCAAACCGGGAGATGTTGTTGATGTCGTGTATCAGCGTGACGGAAAAGAACATAAAACAAAAATCGAACTGATAGCTAAATAAGGCTATGCAATATTTATGGAGTAGATGTGAATACTTATCGTAGTTTTTCTACAATACTTGTTATTCTTTGCATGATGTCAAATGCATTGGCACAAATGAATAATTCAAAAGAATTAAAATATTGGGCAATTCCAAATATTGAAGAGGGCGCAGAATTTTATTTCTCACCCGACGGTAAGAGTTTAATTGGAACCGCTAAATTTAATGATGACTCTGTTCATCATATTTATACTTTCAATATTGATGGGACAAATATTAAACGGATCAATGATAAAGGTGAAGATGGATGTTCATATTTTTTCCCCGACGGGCAAAGTATCATATTCACATCTACCAGAGATCACCTCGATCTGCCAAAGGGTAACTATTCCGATCCTAGAGATTATCCTCAAGGTGCTGAATTATATATTGCCAATGCTGATGGAAGTAATAT
>DMPG01000376.1:1622-14174 GCA_003456055.1 Bacteroidota bacterium
CTCTTTACACGACAGATTGACGGTCAATTAGATCTGTGGAAAGTTCGTTCCGATGGGAGTGAAGAAACACAAATTACTACGACAAAAGATTTTCAGGAAGGGGGAGCGTTTTTCATTGATAATACTTCGATCATCTTTCGTGCATGGGATAAAAAGGAAGAAGGAATACGTGGAATTCCAATGACGATCTATACAATCAATATCGATGGTTCCGGCAGAAAACAAATTACTCACGAACCAGGAACAAATTGGGCACCACATGCTGCTCCTGNNGCTCCTGATGGAGAACATTTCGTATTTGTCAAAGTAGTTCCTCCGTACAATTTTGAAATCTATTTGCAGAGCCTTAAAACCGGAAAACAAACACGACTGACAACCAATGATGCATTTGACGGTTTTCCTGTAATTTCACCCGACGGAAATTATCTACGGTTTGATTCGAATAGAGAGATCATTCCCGGAAAGAAAATACTTCGGCCATTTTTAATGGATATATCATCACTGAAAATTGGGAAAGAAAAATAACGGTGCAGTATCTGAGTGATTAAGGTAAGAGTGTGCAGAACTTTTTTGAATCAGTTCGATTTTGATCAGACTTTTTCTAATTATAGAATTCAATATTGGTTTAATTTTTTAGTTTGTATCGCTGCCGTTCCCTGATTTCAATAAGCGTACAATTTCCGCAATCCTTTTTGTTTTTTCTATTAAGTAGTTCATTTCGTACAAGTAAAATAATTGTAACTGCGACAATGAATAACGAAGTAATTTCCTGCCAGTGCATCATGAAATAAACCATAAACCTACTCGATAAGTTATAAATGTACCTACATATGCCAACACAGTCATATAAGCAAATTGAAAGATTGGCCATTTCCATCCATTAGTTTCTCTTCGCATTACAGCAATTGTTGATAAACATTGCATCGCTAATACATAATACACCATTAAACAAATTGCAGTTAACGCAGTGAACTTTGGAAGCCCTGTTGCGGGATCAACCTCTTGTTGAATCTGTGCTCGTAATGAAAGTGTATTGTCGGTTCCATTCTCCATATTATATATTGTTCCCATTGTGCTGACAAAAACTTCTCTCTGCAACAATGAGCTGACGATACCAATTCCAATTTTCCAATCAAAGCCTAATGGAGTCAATGTTGGTTCTATAAAATGTCCAACCTGTCCTACAAAACTGTGTGCAAGCTTCTCCGATGGAGTTCCGCTTTCGATTTTTGGGTAAGTTGCCAAGAACCATAATACAATTGAAACACCGAGGATAATTGTTCCTGCACGTTTTAAGAAAATTCTAGAACGTTCCCACATATGAAGCATTGTATTTTTTAAGGAAGGCATTCTATACGGCGGCAATTCCATAATAAATGCCGGTGAATTCCCTTTGAGTAAAAATTTTTTGAAAATAAATGCCATTAATAATGCAGTGAATAAACCAAGTAAATACATTGCAACCAGAACAAAACCGGCAAGACTAAAGATACCGAGCACGGATTCATTTGGAATAAATGTGGCAATCATTAACGCATAGACGGGCATTCGTGCGCTGCAACTGATTAACGGTGCTACAAGCATTGTTACCAATCGATCTTTCGGACTTTCAATTGTTCGTGTTGCCATAATACCCGGTATTGCGCAGGCGAATGAAGAGAGAAGAGGAATAAAAGATTTTCCGTGTAATCCAACTTTTCCCATTAATCGATCCATGATAAATGCTGCACGAGCCATATATCCGGTATCTTCAAGCAAACCAAGGAAAAGGAATAGTAATAAAATTTGTGGGAGGAATGTTACAACAGCACCGACTCCGCCAATCGCACCATTGACAACAAGATCATGCAAATCACCCGGAGGAATGATATGACCAACTTGTGAACCAAGCCAATCAAATCCCTTGCCGATCAATTCCATCGGTAAATTTGCCCAAGCAAAAATTGTCTGAAAAATAATCGCCATGACAGAAAAAAATATAATGTAACCCCAAACTTTATGTGTTACGATAGTATCTATCTTATCACTTATTGATAATTGACCAATTTTGGGTCGAATGGATACACATCTGTCACACACATCTTTGATCCATTGATATCGGGATTCAACAAAGACAGAAAATCTATCAATTCCCAATGCATCAAGTGTTTCGTGATCTTTCTTTAGATGTGTAAGAAATTCTGTTGAATATGTGCCATGAAAAGAATCGATTGAACGGGGGGTTGAAAGAAGAGTTTGTGCTTCAAAGTAAGCTGCGCAATCATTGCGATTCTCATTTGCAACAAGTAATGACGTAAGCTCCTCATGCTTAAATTTGATCTTCTCCGGAAGCGTCCATGAACGTGCCGTGGTTGAAATTGAAAGTGTTGATTGTAATGCGGAAAGTAGTTCTTTTATCCCATTTTTCTTACTTGCAATTGTTGGAATAACTGGAACCCCAAGATTTTTTGAGAGTTCTTTTACATTTATGTTGATTCCCTCTCGTTCAGCTACATCGATCATATTCAGAGCTACAACAACAGGAAATTGTTGATCAATGATCTGACTTAAGAGATATAAGTTACGCTCCAGATTACTTGCATCGATCACACAAATTACTGTATCGCATAGAGGTGTTTCGGCAATTTTTCCAAGAAGTACATCTGTTGCAATTTTTTCATCAGGCGAATTTGCAGAAAGAGAATATGTTCCGGGGAGATCCAATAAATTGCTCTCGGTTCCATCACCAAAAATAATTTTTCCTTCTTTCTTCTCAACAGTAACCCCCGGATAGTTACCAACTTTTTGACGTAGACCGGTCAGGGCATTGAATAGTGTTGTTTTTCCAGAATTTGGATTTCCAATTATTGCAATATTTTTCGATTTCAATTTATGATTATCAATCATCATTTGTTTCTTTGTAAAACAATTGATTCAGCTTCAACTTTTCGAATGGATAGTCGATAACCACGAATTTTAATTTCTATCGGGTCACCCAGTGGAGCAAATCGGATTAGCTCAATCGTTGTACCTTTTATTAAGCCTAGTTCCAGCAATCGCATCTTCAATTTCGAATCAGTTGTTGTAATGTTCTCAACAACGCCGCATTCACCAGGTTGTAAAGAATTAAGAGTGGCTTCATTCATTGTTATATAACACTTACAATTATTGTTTGTGCTACACTATGGTGTAATCCGATTCGAGTATTGCACACTTCGCAAATTAAATGCGAAGGTCCATTAATGACACATCGAACCATCGCATTATTGCAAAAACCTAATTCACGTAATCGCATACAAGTTTCAGGGGTTGTATTTAGTTGCTGTATTCGAACTGTTGATCCTGATTGTGTATGTGCTAATGTATTCATATTATTTTTGACATTTTGAACAGATCCCAAAAATTTGAAAGGTAGAGGTCTGTATTTTAAATTTATTTTCGTCACTAACTTCTTTTTGTATCTTTTCAATTAGATCGTTTACAAATTCTATGATATCTCCACATTCTAAACATATTAAATGATGATGATGAGGTCGACCAAAAGCTTTTTCATATCGTGAATGATTTTCCCCAAAACGATATTTTGAAATTAATCCGCAGTCTTGAAGCAGGTCAAGTGTATTGTATACGGTTGCACGACTTACTTTTTGGCCACTGGTTTTTACTTGAAAAAAAAGTTCATCAGCATCGAAATGTCCATCAAAATTCATAACCGTTTCCATAATGATGAATCGTTCCGGCGTAATTCTATAATTACCTGATTTTAGGTATTTCGTAAATTTTTCTTTTGCTAAATCAATATCCATTTAATTTATATTTAGACTTAATCTAAACTAATATATGTTTTAATTTCATTTTATTCAAGAATTATTTGTGAATTTATTGAAAATTCGCAAATTGGACTAAGATAGACCTGTATAGTATAAATAATGAATTTCCATTCAAAACGAAAAATTATTATATTATCAGTATTAATACAAATTTCATACCAATAGGTCTTAAAAAAATATGATTAATTTATTCAATCAAGTTGTTATAATTTCAGGTGGTTCACGAGGAATAGGTGCTGCTAGTGCAGTTTTATTTGCGAAAGCAGGTGCAGATGTTGTTATTACTTATACCAAAAATGCGAAAGCTGCAAATTCTGTTGTTACAAGTGTGAAGAATAATGGGAGAAATTGTTTAGCAATTAAAGCTGATATCTCTAAATCATCAAATGCAAACAAAGTTGTTCAGCAAACAATAAAAAAATTTGGACGCATTGATATTCTTGTTAACAATGCAGGAATCTGGACGTATGGCAAGATTGGTTCGATGAGTGAAAAAGTGTGGAAAGAAACTATGCAAGTGAATCTTGATGGGATGTTCTATTTGACAAATGCTGTCGTGCCATATTTGAAGAAACAGAATAGTGGAAAGATCATTAATATTTCAAGTACAGCCGGTCAGCGAGGAGAAGCAGAACATTCACATTATGCAGCTTCCAAAGGTGGGATGATCTCTTTTACCAAAGCGATCGCAACCGAATTAGGGGAGTTCAACATTAATGTTAATTCCGTTGCTCCTGGTTGGGTTGATACCGACCTTAATGATTCTGTTTTCTCAGACAAAAAATATAAAGAACAGGAGAGGAAAAAGATTCCAATTCAACGCATTCCTACACCGGAAGATATTGCAGGACCAATCGTTTTTCTTGCATCAGACCTAGCTCGACACATTACCGGTGAAATAATGAATGTGAATGGCGGAAGTGTTTTAGTCGGATGAAAAGAGATATTATCCTTAAATTTTCAACAAAAATCGAAGCGACTGCGAAAAGAATTGTTTGAGTTCCATACAAACTTCTACAATGTTATCAATGTTACGCCACCAATTATGAAAACCAGATTTGTATCTGTTTTCATTTGGAATATTGTGCAAAAGTATTGGTCAATTTTAAATGCATGTCATTCAACGAATAGTATTTATGTATCGATATAAAAAAATAAAAGAGTATTTTCATAAAAAATGATTGAACGACAATATTTTCGTCTGACTTTTGTTATAATAATTTGTATTTCCATACTTTCTGGAATTTTAAGCTATTTCCAAATACCGTATCAATTTTATGTGTGGGAATTATTTATTGATTCAAAAATTCTAGCATTAATGCTTCTATTGATTTTTCTCAATAGAAAGAAAGCAATTCAGATTGCAAGTGTTAAACTGCTCTTATTGAATTGGAGCTGGAAGAAAAGCATCATCTATTTTTCCCTCCCTATTCTCTTATATGTAATTGTTATTGCAGCAGGCTTGTTATTCAATGGAGTTTTACTAAATAAATTAGATAATTCGACAACATTAATCCTTGCAACGTTATTTGATATTCCTGCAATTTTTGTCTTTTCAGCAACTTCGATCCTGATCGAAGAAATTTTCTTTCGAGGATTTCTTCACTCTACAATGCAACAATTTCGACCGCAGTGGCAAGCGATTATTTTAATAAGTTTCGTATGGGTTGTTTATAATTTTTCAGAAATTATTGGAATAGAAGAGGTCAATTTATTGAAAGGTATTATTGTAGTATCATTTTACTTTTCAATTGGAGTGTTTTGTTCCGTGTTAGTTAGTAAACATAACTCCATTTGGTTTGGGTATTCTCTACGTGTTGGATTGATTACTCTTGCTCCAGTAATAGTAACATCATTATTATCCGAATCCGATGCATTTTTCTCGTCAGAGTCATTTTTGTTTTTTACTGAAGGTGCGATTGTCTCTGTTTTGCTATTAGCGATTGGTTATATTTTATTTCGGTCAAATATCGTAGGTTCAACAATTGTGGAAGAAAAAATTGAAAATTGAAATTTTCCTTGACTATTTAGCGAATTCAGGCAATATTTAATAGTTAATCGTTCTATTTACCAATCAATTAAAGGAGTAATGATGAGTCGTTATACAGAACTCGTTGAATTAGTTCAAACTTTCGAGAAGGATTTCATCAAATTTTACGATAAAGGCAATAAATCTGCCGGAACACGCGTTCGTAAACATATGGCAGAATTAAAACGAAAAGCTCAGGACATTCGTATTGAAGTCCAGGAATTAAAGGGAACTTCAGACGATAGTGAAACACCGGAAACAACCCCCAATGAGTAATTAAACTCGTTTACCTATAAAACCGACTATTGATGTCGGTTTTTTTATTTGTGGAACAATTTTACTTAGCCATCGTCTAATACTATAAAAAAATACATAATGGCAAAACCAGCAGTCATCAATATCATAAACGCAAATATTCCCAACGAGCAGAAAAGTGATGATTCGCTCATCGTACTCTTCCAGAATGGGGAGAGAGAAGTATTTCGTTTTTTGGTAGAACGATATCAAGAAAAAGTGAGGAATATAGTTTTCTCGATATTTAATGATGCAGACCTTGTTGATGATATTTCTCAAGAAGTTTTCATTAAAGTTTTTCAGGCACTTCAAAATTTTCGTTTTGAATCATCATTTTACACTTGGATCTACCGAATTACCGTAAACAAATGCAGGGATGAACTACGAAAGAAAAAAGTAAAACGATTCTTCTCATTTCAAAGTTTTGAAAAAACGACGAATTTAAAAATTGAGAATATGGCAACGACCACCTTTGATGATGAGAATATGATGGGTGTGATCCAAGAAACGATGAAAAAACTGCCGGAAAAATTCCGATTACCGATCATCTTAAAAGATATCGATGGATTATCTTACGATGAAATTGCAGAGGTACTGGATTGTGAAGTTGGAACCGTAAAATCGCGTTTATCACGCGGACGCACTATGCTCAAGGAATTATTGATGCCGATTTTGGTATAAAATGAACCAATTATCACAAAAAGAATTAGAACAGATCATCTCACTGTATTTGGATGGTGAGCTTGATACTGTTGAAACAAAAAAACTTGAAGAATACCTTTCGACGCATCCTATTATTATGCGTGAGGTTGAAATTCTACGAACAGCAAAGCAAACCCTATCACACAAAGAAAAACTTCCCAAGAATGATTGGTTCTGGCTGAAACTGTCTCATAGACTTGAACAGAATGAATTACATTCTCACAGGTTTACACCGGGTACCCGATCCGTATTTGCATTTTCAAGCCTTGCGTCAATGATTATAATTGTTATTGGAATAATTTATTTCAAAGACGCCCCAATGTTCCACAAATTCTTTATTGATAAAAAGAATCTTGTTGAGAATGTTTATCGAAATAATATTATGACAGGGAATATCCTTCCGTTATTTTCAAATCTTTCAAAGGATGACGTACTGAACTTTGCATTGTTTGGTAGTATTGCAATCGATTCAGTAAATAATACGATGTTATCGGTGAAAAATTCTGAGGATAAAAGCTCTCAAATTCAGATCGTTCGCAACGAAGAATCAAATGCATCGCCTGTTTCTATACAAGATTTTGCAAACGAAATCGGAATTACATCCAATCAAAGGGAGATCGTTGATTCGATTCTTGGTTCATATAAAGAGAAACTTCAAGCCTCAGTACTCGTAAGCGAAAATGACGAAGTTGCAATCCATTCGGAGCTTGGTGATTTGAATCGTGCAATGGTTTCAACGATAGCGTCATGCCTTGAGCCTGTTCAACGGATTCGTTTTCAAAAGTTTCTTGATGTAAGGAAAGCACCTTATGCTGTTGTAACAATGAATGCACCAACATTGGAGTCGCATGTTATTTGGAATCGAATTCCTAAAGTGTCAAGCAGCCATAATTATGTTATAATCTCTCCTGATACGGTCGAATTTGCTGAGATGCGAATTAATATCGACAGTATTCGAGAAGTTGCACATCGTCACGAAATGCGATACAAACGATTGATAACGGAACGAATGGTAGCAGAATTAACAGAACGACAACAACGTATTGAGGAAAATTTGGTTGAGATGGGGCAAAATCGAGTTCGCATTCAATCCTCAAGCGGTGCATTTCAAATTCATTTTGAGGCACCGTCTGTAATACCAAATAGTGTTGAAATGGTGGACTTTGTGAAACCACGCTTTCGTGNNCAAATGATGTTGAAATGGTGGAAATGGTGAAACCACGCTTTCGTGTTCCAGTTCAGCCGAGGACTATGCTCAACGAAGTGATGGTTATTGGTGATTCTGCATTTTCATTTGAGATGCCGACCAATGATCAGACGGCTCGAGTATTCAGACGCTTACCAAAAGGGGAATTTCGTTTTGAGATCATTGATTCGATGAAGAGTGGTTCAAGGATGAAATTAATGTTCAAATCGCCATCCAATAAACGAGAATTTGAATCAAAATTGCATGAGATGAAAGAACAAGATCGGGGACTTATTGATTTAGATTCATTATTACGTGACAGCGATAACCACAACACAGATACTGTTCCTTCCAAAACAAAACAGGAAAAAGAACTGGAGATTTAAGCCTTATATTTTACGCATATTCAAACCTCATTTAACTGTAAATGAGGTTTTTTATTTTAAGGATTATCATTTATTTGTTTGGACTTTTGTTCGGCCTTCTCTACATTGAATAAATATTGAAAGGGTTATCATGAGATTATTTCAGTTGTTCTTTATATTTGTCTTCATTTTCTCTTTGGTGTATTCAAGTGATTATAAAAAGCTGCACCAACAATCGATTGTTGTTGATACCCACAATGATGTTTTGCTTCGAGCATTAAGAGGGGAAGATCTTTCAGTCCGAACAACAGACGGCCATTCTGATATTGTACGATTGAAAGAGGGGGGTGTCGATGTTCAGATATTTTCTGTTTGGTGCGGCGGTAATTTCGGCAAGGGAAGAGCATTTAATCGTGCAATTGAAATGATTGATACCTTGAATGCGATTGTTCGCAGAAGTTCAGATAAAATAGTGTTTGCAACAACATACAAGGAAATTGAAAAGATTATAAAACAAAGAAAGATGGTTGCATTGATCGGAGTTGAAGGCGGTCATATGATTGAAGATAGTTTATCTTATCTTGATTCTCTTGCAAAACGGGGTATGAATTACCTAACACTGACCTGGAATAACAGTCCATCGTGGGCAACATCTGCTGCGGATGAAACTGAAAAAAAAAACTCATTATCGTTTAAAGGGTTAACAGAATTCGGTAAGCGGGTTGTGAATCGATTAAATACCCTTGGAGTGATGGTTGATCTTTCCCATGTTGGTGAACAAACTTTCTGGGATGTAATTGCACTGACTAAAAAGCCTGTCATTGTTTCACATTCTTCTGTTTATTCGATTTGTCCGAGCAGTAGAAATCTAAAGGATGATCAAATCAAGGCGGTTGCAAAAAATAAAGGTGTTATTTGTGTCAATTTTTATTCAGGATTTATTGATAGCAACTATTCAACCCGAGTAAGGGAAATTAAGAAAATTAATGCATCTCTCGTTGATTCGATCAATCAACTGAATCCGGATGAATGGAAAGCCGAAGGATTAATTGATTCAGCGTTAGCTCCACAATATAGGAATGCTCGTCCGCCACTTTCTGTACTGATTGATCATATTGATTATATTGCAAAACTTGTAGGACCCGATTATGTTGGTATTGGAAGTGATTTTGACGGTATTGAATCGTTGCCTCAAGATATGGATGACGTAACATCCTTGCCAAATATTACCCGAGAACTGTTGAAACGGGGATATAAAGAAAAAGACGTAAAGAAAATTTTGGGTGGAAATGTGATGCGAGTATTAAAAGCAAATATGAAATGATGAAAAAGAAAAACCCCCGCACAAGCGAGGGTTTTTTATTTTTAGAGATTTAATCCGTCTTCTTCTGTGCGTTGATTTCTGCGTACTGCTTTTACCAACTTCATTCGCTTTTTCACAGATGGTTTTGTGAAGAATGTCCGTTTTTTGAATTCTTTTAGAACTCCTGAACGTTCATATTTCTTTTTGAAGCGCCTGATCGCACGGTCAATAGATTCATTCTCGTTGACTACGATTCCTACCAAGTATTTCACCTCCCTTGATTTGGCGGTTGTGGGTTAATCGGCTAATTGTAAATTTTCAATCAATTTTTTTGTTCCGTTCTTTTCAAATTCTACCCAAATTGCGTTGCCACCGTTTGAAGTTTTTTCTTTCGAGGTAATCTTTCCCATATCATCCCAATCAGTATGATAAATAGACGATCCTACAATAAAAATTTTATCCGGTGTGTAATCGACGCATTCTTCTCGATTATATGTAATAACACTATCATCCTTTTTATTTAAATTAGTATCCAACATCATACTATGATGACATCGAGTGCACCGATACCATATCTTATTCTCAGCACCAACGACAGCACCAATAATTGCCATTTTTGATTCTCTACCGCACGATGTACAAACTTGTGTAACATATTTTGATTTAATCATAGAATGTACTCTCCATTCGCAGAAGAATTCCTTCGCGAAAAAATGATAACAATGGTTAACTGGTTACCTTCGTGTTATTTCACTCTAATAAAATACAAAATTTCATTCACTTGAGTCAAGCTGTTTTCACGAAAATATTTGTATCAGTGAAAGTAGATATTGTTTCATATAGTGAGATTCATTGATTTTCTATTCATAATTCAATATATTCTACGGAATGTGTATTTAAGGAGAAAGATGTCCTATTTATTGTAACTTGTAATTGTTTGTTGAAACGTTTTTTTTTCGGAAGAGGGCATAACCCTCTTCCTTATTTTTAGCTTCATTTGAGAGGAAAATATGGCAGATAAGCAATATGATGTTGTTATCATTGGCGGTGGTCCCGGTGGTTATGTTGCGGGAATTCGAGCAGGTCAATTAGGATTAAAAACTCTTGTCGTTGAAAAGGATAAGCTCGGTGGTATATGTTTGAATTGGGGGTGTATTCCAACCAAAGCATTGATAAAAAATGCTGAAGTACTAACAACATTCAAACATGCAGAGGATTTTGGGTTTTCGTTTGATAATCTTAAGGCAGACTTTTCGAAGGCGGTCAAACGGAGCCGCGATATTTCGTCAAAGAGTTCAAAGGGGATAGAATTTCTTTTCAAGAAAAATAAAGTAGAACATTTATATGCAACTGCAAAGATCGTTTCAAAAGGAGTTGTAGAAGTTGAACAGCAAGGGAAGAACGAAAAGATCAATGCAAAACATATCATCATTTCAACCGGAGCGCGTCCGCGTATTCTTCCAAATATTGCGGTTGATTATAAGCAGATCATCACAAGCACTGAGGCGATGGTCCTTCCGGAAGTTCCGAAAAGAATGGTTGTTATCGGTTCAGGAGCCATTGGATCTGAATTTGCGTATATCTACAATGCATATGACACGAAGGTAACAATTGTTGAGATGCTTGACAGTCTGCTGCCGGTTGAAGACCGCGAGATTACAAAAATTTTAAGGCGCAATTTTGAAAAATCCGGAATTGAAGTATTGGTCGATACAAAAGTTGAAAGTGTTACTACCGGAAAAGAAGCTACAGTAAAAATTTCAAATAAAGATGGTGTAAAAGAAATTAAAGCAGATATTGTTTTGAGTGCGATTGGTGTACAGGGAAATATCGAAAATCTCGGTCTTGAAACACTTGGTGTTAAAACAGAAAAATCGTTCATCAAAGTCGATAAGAATCTTAAAACAAATATCGATGGAATTTATGCGATCGGTGATGTTGCCGGTCCGCCATGTCTTGCTCATAAAGCATCCCACGAAGGAATCGTTTGCGTTGAAGCAATCGCCGGCAAACATCCGCATGCTGTTGATTATGATAATATTCCGGGATGTACATATTGCCAGCCTCAAGTTGCTAGCGTAGGTATGACAGAAGAAAAAGCACGTGCGACAGGAAAAGAAGTTAAAATCGGTCGTTATCCGTTCCGTTCTCATGGTAAAGCATTAGCATTGAATGAAACCGAAGGAATGGTAAAACTAATTTTTGATGCAAAGTATGGTGAACTTCTGGGGGCACATATCATCGGACCAGAAGCGACAGAAATGATTGCTGAACTTGTTACTGCTCGCACGCTTGAAACAACCGCTGAACAGATCTACAACACAATTCACGCACATCCAACTCTGACTGAAGGTATTGCTGAAGCTGCCTTGGATGCATATGGTCGTGCATTACATGTTTAATCATTAATATGAAAAACTTTCCAAGTCGAACGGTTTGGAAAGTTTTTGTTTTATGAATCAATTATCTGTCGTCAATTTAAGAAGAACACGCTACGCTGAAACCTGGGAGCTGCAGAAGAGAATTTTCTCTGCCCGCCAGAATCATCGTATTGGCGATATTTTATTATTGACCGAGCATGATCCTGTGTTTACTCTTGGAAAAGGTGCGGATGGAAATCATTTGCTAGCAAATGATGATGAGTTGAATGAAAAAAAGATCGATATGTTCTGGATCGACCGCGGTGGGGATGTTACTTTTCACGGACCGGGACAAATTGTCGGTTATCCGATCATTGATTTGAGCCTGCATTACAACGACATCCATAGGTATTTACGCGACCTGGAGCAAATGATCATTAATGTGATTGGTGAATATGGTATAGTTGGAGAAAGAGAAAAAGAATTTACCGGTGTTTGGGTAAA
>DMPG01000377.1 GCA_003456055.1 Bacteroidota bacterium
GCGAAAGTTGTTCACGCCGAAGGTGAATTACAGGCAAGCGTAAAATTAGGAGAAGCGGCGGCGGTGATCAATAAGAATCCGATCGCATTGCAGCTCAGATATTTACAGACATTGACAGAGATAGCATCGGAAAACAGTTCAACGGTCATCTTCCCATTGCCGATGGAATTGTTGAAACCCTTTTTGAATATGGAAAACAACAACAAAACAAAATCACTCAAGAAATAGATTCACAGTGTAGAGACGGAAACTTATCCGTCTCTACACTATATTTATTACATCAAAATATCGTTTTAATTTATCTTCATCTAATTTTCCATTTGTTCTTACTCCACTGCACACATCTAATCCGTACGGCTGTACATAGTCAATAGCTTCTCGAACGTTTTCAGAATTCAATCCTCCCGCAAGAAAAACCGGTTTATGTATTGTTTCGACAATCTTTCTGCTCACATTCCAATTATGTTTTCTGCCGGTTCCGCCTAGTTCTTTTACAGCCAGTTTTGGATTCCCCGAATCGAGCAGGATCATATCAACAAACGGTGCAACGGATTTTGCTTCGTCAACGGAAGATTCATTGATAACATGAATTACTTGAACGATGGAAATTCCGGGAAGTTCTTTTCGTAAAGTGTGATATACTTCGACTGAAACTGAATCAACCAACTGTATTGTGTTCGCTTTTGTCTTTCGCTGCTGGGCAATGATCGAATCAGCATCCTGCTTACTTGTTAATAAGAACGATGCAATTCCATCAGGAATATGCTTCACAATCTCCGTGATCAATTCTTCCGAAATTGGTCCCGGTCCACTCGGCATTACCGAAACAAGTCCGAGAGCCGATGCTCCGTATTTGATGGCAAGTTTTGCTTCTTCAACAGATGAGATACAACAGATTTTTACTTTTGATTTTGGCATAAAACAATATTTCTTTAAAAAATGATGTTACGATACCTGCCTGAACAGCGGCAAGTCCATAATATCCTCTTTCCATGACTTTTGCAATTCCTTTCTTGTATACCCGAACGGTTGCAGCAATGTTTCTGCCGCATCAAAAATAAATTCCCCATACTTCTTTGCATCATAACCATCATCGAGCGCATAGAGTGCAAGCGGTTTGGCTTTCTGCGGATCCTTCTTTCCGGATGCATCGGTGATGATATATTCGATCGATTCACCTGCGGCAAGCGTCACTCCCGCTTCCGCCAATGTTTGCGAAACAACAGCGTTGATGCTCTTGTTCGCATAGTCGTACGGATCTTTGGAAATGCGTCGGCGGATCACTAGTTCGAACGGTGATACATTTCCTTCATTCAACTGATCGATATACCGTTTCACAACAGCGATCACATCCGGCAGACGGAATTTTATCTCAGCGATAGAGCGTGCAGACGAAAGAACATCGAACATCTCCTGCTGCATCTTTTTCACATATTTGCAGGTATCGTGCCGCCGTACTTCAAGTCCGCGCACTTTCATCTCTCCGTTCTCATACGTACCAACATACCGCGTTGCGGTAGTGATATCTTCATCCATCTTTGAGGTAGGAAATAATATCCATTGATAAATTCCTTCTAATGATATCTTAACTCCAACCTCCTTTTGAATTTCCAATGCAAGTGCCTCGTACTCTCCGCGCGTTGCACCTTTTTTCTTCAACCACACGCAATCAACGATCGCATGGATCAGCGTAAAGCCTTTCGCTTCGGCGATCTCTTTTGCTCGAAGCAATCCCTCACGCGCGAATGCATTCACCGCTTCGTGCGCTTCAATTCTCCCCATCCGTGATTTTTTGAAACCGAGATACCCGAAGCATGTTACTAATATCCATTTCAATCCTGCCTGCATACGGTCATATTTTTTCTTCAGATCCTCTGTTGCTGCGGTCCGTTTCAGTTCTTTGTATCGGGCACGTTTTTCGAGGATCGGTGCAAGAGTTTCAGGAATGAATCCCCGGTGTTTTTCGCACAACCGATATCCAAGCTCGGGAACATGATGCGTTGAATCAGCACAGCAGACACAATCGATCGTTTCAGAAGAAATATTATGATTCCGCATCAACGACGGATACATCGAAGCAAAATCCAATTCCGCAACCTGTTCATGATATCCTTTCGGAGGCATGAAGTGCAGTCCACCCCGGTCAGATTTGAGCAATGTGCTCAGCGTCTTGAACGATTCTTTGATGGGACGTTTGTACGGAACAAGCACATTGTTCCGATATGCCCATGAGATCTGCATCGATGAGAGTGCCGAGCCAATTGAAGTCCTTGCCTGATGCTGAACACCGATCTGTGACATCCGCGAAAGATCGTACAATCCTTCCAGATCCGCTTCGCCGACAATGAACGAATTCTCCCGGTCGATATGCCATCGTCCGGCAAGTTCAAACACACCGTCGCGGTGGACGATGCTACCGTAGCTAAAATAACTTTGTGATTTTGTGGTATAATAACGGGCATTCGTATCACGATTCAATTGCAGCGGCAGGTGATATTGTTCCGCTAGCGATGACAGCAGGGGAAGCAACGCAGAATCACCGTACTCTGTCAGGATAATATCCGGATCGTGCTGTACCAGATAATAATTGATCTGCTCGATCAATTCGCGCGGATCGTTCTGCTGAAGCACCCGGGTTGAACCGTCGATACCAACTTCAATTTCCAATGATCGTTGATATTTCG
>DMPG01000146.1 GCA_003456055.1 Bacteroidota bacterium
ATCAAACTTTTTGCTGTTTCAAGATCTGGAGCATCCCCCGACCGAAGCTGACGGTAAATTGTTTCCAGTGCGTCCTCTTCACTATGTACTGCATCCTTCATTATTGTGTTTGCAATAACCGAACGGTTGCCCGGCTCCTCCGATTTCAAAAATCGAATTCTTTTAATCTCAGACTTCTTGATTTTTTTAACNNATCTCACCGGTTTTTCGGTCAACAACATCGCCGCAAATTATGCGTCCGATATAATCTTTTAAATCGATATCAACAACTTTAACTTCTTCAACAAGATCAAATAATTCCATGATCTCATCATCCGAAGAATATCCAAGAGCACGCAGTAGTGTTGTAACGGGAAATTTCTTTTTGCGGTCGATGTACGCATACATCACGTTGTTGATATCCGTTGCAAATTCAACCCACGACCCGCGGAATGGAATAATACGTGCGGAATAGATCGGGGTCCCGTTTGGATGCGTTGATTCGCTGAAGAATACACCAGGTGAACGATGTAATTGACTAACGATTACACGCTCAGCACCATTAATAATGAATGTACCTCGATCGGTCATATACGGAAGGTTACCAAGATAGACAGTATCCTCAATTGTGTCCGTATATCCTTCCCCGTTTTCTGCCTTTTGCGAGAGACGTAATTTTGCTTTAAGAGGCACTGCATACGTCAGTCCGCGTTCTTGACATTCACGAACAGTATATTTTGCCTTCTCCACATAATATTCAACAAACTCTAAAAGAAAATTTTCTCTTGAATCCGTAATCGGAAAGTTTTGAAGAAATACCTGCTGCAAACCTCTGTTCTTACGTTTAACTGGAGAAATTTTTTCTTGAAGAAAATGTTCGAATGATTCCATCTGCACGTTCAGCAGATCTGGATATTCTACAACTTCATTAATTGTTCCAAAACTATGGCGACCGGTTTTTGAATCGAGATGCAATCGGGATTGGCTTTTCAAGTCAATCACTCCTTCAGGCGTGCCTGATAATGGTGTTGGTTATTGGTAATGATTGTTCAATGCAAAGCAATGAACAAAACGAAATTTGTACAACTTGAACATTGTGAAGCGTTACGACAAAAGAATACACAAGCCGACATCTCGTTTTTGATAAAACGAAACTATCGGCTCGGTAAAGTTCACTATTCTAATGAATTTTTTATATGCAACATTCCAGAGTGTTGAAAAAAGATAACAGAAGAATTATTTCAGCGCAACTTTTGCGCCTGCTTCTTCAAGTTTCTTTTTTAACGCATCTGCATCTGCTTTATTAAGACCTTCTTTTACAACTTTCGGTGCACCATCAACAAGATCCTTTGCTTCTTTCAAGCCTAATCCCGTTGCTTCGCGAACAACTTTAATAACGTTGATCTTTTGTGCGCCACTTTCGATCAGCTCAACAGAAAATTCGGTTTGCGCTTCAGCCGCCGGTGCTCCGCCAGCTGCCGGTGCAGCTGCCATCATAACGGGTGCTGCTGCTGATACACCGAATTTTTCTTCGAGTGCTTTGACCAATTCAGATACTTCTAGAACTGTCATTTTTTCTAGCATTTCTGCTATTTTTANNTTTTTCTTCGAGTGCTTTCTTGAGCTCTACGGCTTCAAGAAGGGTGAGTTTTTCAATTTTTTCGACTAATTCTGCTACGATTGACATTGTTGTATCTCCTTATTTCTAAAAAATGTTTTTTAAATTCTTATTCCATTCAGGAATTTGCTTACGCGGCTTTTTTCGTTTCAATAGCATCGAGCACTCCAACAACATCACGAACCACTGCGTTTAATACACCAACAACGCCTGAGATCGGTGAATTGAGCGAACCAAGAATTCCAGCAATAATTTCCGGACGTGATGGCAAAGCAGCAAGTTCCTTTAATCTGGAACTTTCATATACTTGCTTCTCAACAACGCAAATTTTTACTGAAAATTTATCGTTTTTCTCTTTGAACTTTTGAATGATTTTTGCCGGTGCAGCGGCGTCACTATACGCAAACGCAATTCCGGTCGGTCCGACAAGTTTATCCAACACCTTATCGTAACCAGAAACATTTTGCAATGCTTTTTTTGCGTACGTATTTTTAACGACCCTATATTCAATACCGGATTTTCGGAACTCATTGCGCAATTGATTGATTTGCTCAACGGTAATTCCGGAAAAATCAGTAAAGAACATTCCTTGCGCCCTGGAGACCATCTCCTGAATTTCGGCTACTTGTTGTTCTTTTTCTGATTTAATCATAGTGGTTATCTTTTTTCTTGATACAATGAGAAGCCCTCGATTTTTTCACGAGGCATCCTATCAGTTTTTAATTTATGAGTGCGTAAATTCTTTTTATTTTGACTGAACGATTGTTCGATCGATCTGGACTCCCGGTCCCATTGTCGATGAAATGAAAATACTTTTTACATATTGACCTTTTGATGTCGAAGGTTTCAACTTCCCAACCGTTGCAAGAAATGCTTTTACATTATCGACAAGTTTTTCTTTATCGAAATTTACTTTGCCGATTGTAGCATGGAGAACACCTGCTTTATCAACTCTGAATTCGATCTTTCCAGCTTTTACTTCTTTTACCGCTGTTGCAACATCAAGTGTTACCGTTCCACTCTTCGGGTTAGGCATTAATCCGCGCGGTCCGAGGATTTTTCCAAGTTTTCCAACTTCAACCATAACATCCGGGGTAGCGATGATAACATCAATATCTGCCCATCCGGCTTTAATTTTTTCAACATATTCTTCAAGACCTGCATGATCTGCACCAGCGGCTTTTGCTTCTGCATCTTTTGGTGATTTCGCCATCACCAACACGCGAACAGATTTACCAATTCCATGCGGAAGCGCAACTGTTCCACGCACTGCTTGATCTGCCTTTTTTGGATCAACACCCAGGCGAACAGCAATATCAACTGCTTCGCTGAACTTAGCCGACGCAACATCTTTCACTATTCCAACTGCTTCTTCAACAGAATAGATCTTTTTGATATCGAATTTCTTTACTGCGTTCTTATGTTTTTTTCCGTAAGCCATTATATCTCCTTTGTGGTCCAAACGTTATATTCACGATATAACTCCCACCGTTTTAAATGATTAACCTTCTACTGTAATTCCTAAACTTTTTGCCGTTCCTTCGATCATGCTCATCGCGGCAACTACATCGGTAGTATTTAAATCCGGCATTTTCATCATTGCAATTTCTTTTACCTGAGCTTTTGTTACCTTACCAACTTTATTCCGATTTGGTTCTCCGGATCCTTTTTGAACTTTCGCTGCTTTTATCAACAAGACCGCAGCCGGAGGTGTTTTTGTAATAAATGTAAATGATTTATCTGAAAAAACAGTGATAACAACCGGAATAATTAGACCAGCTTGTGATTGAGTTCTTGCATTAAACTGCTTGCAAAACTCCATGATGTTGACCCCCTTACTGCCAAGAGCAGGCCCTACGGCACCAGAAGGGCTAGCTGCGCCTCCTTGTACTTGTAGTTTAATGTAAATCGCAATTTCTTTAGCCATACTTTTTACTCAACTCAAAAGTGCTCGATGTTACGAAAATTTTTCTACCTGCACGTAACTAAGTTCAACCGGTGTGTTCCTTTCAAATATTTTTACTGCAATATTGAGCTTCTTGCGCTCTTCAAATATTTCCTGAATACTGCCCGAGAATCCATTGAAAGGCCCGTCGATTACTCTCACTATTTCCCCAACGGTAAATGGTGATTCTAGGCGCAGATCACTAGCCTCACCCTCGTCCACTCTGCCTAACATTCTATTCACTTCAGCTTGCCTGAGCGGCACAGGTGCCTTGGAAACACCCCAACCTCTTACACTCAGAAATCCTAGTGCTCCGGCAATATTTTTTATGCCATGACTCGCCCTCCCATCTGACAGTTCAGCACAGACAAGCACATAACCTGGAAAAAAATTGCGCTCCTTTATTTTTCTCTTTCCCGCGCGCATCTCGTACACCTTCTCAGCAGGAATGAGTATTTGCGTAATACAGTCTTCCAGCTTTTGCCTTACTAACTCCGTCTCCAGGTAAGATTTAACTTTTTTCTCTTGCCCACTGACTACTTTAAGTACGTACCATTTTGGCTCACCCATTGTAAACGTAGTAGTTTTTTTCTTTCCTCGCTCTAGAAAGCATTGTAAAACCAAGAAATGGTATTTTTAAAGACCAAATCTACCAAGCCAATAACCACTGCAAAAACAAAAGAGGCAGTTAGTACCAGCATTGAACTACTTTGAAGCTCACTGTAGACGGGCCAAGAAACTTTGTTTCTTATCTCATCGATAGATCCGAGAACAAACGATTTTATTTTTGACATGCTGTTACTTCGCACGGGTGGAGAGACTCGAACTCCCAGCCAANNGGTTTTGGAGACCACTACTCTACCGATTGAGCTACACCCGTGTAGGTACCTCAACTGTAGCTATCCCAGCTGGCCCGCAAATCTATGCAAATGGTCTATCATAAACAAGCATATCCCATTTTCAGGGAATGTGCTCGAGATGTAGGATAGGT
>DMPG01000379.1:0-1010 GCA_003456055.1 Bacteroidota bacterium
ACGGTCCGCATACCAGTCGATCGCGTAGATATGAAATTGTGTAGAGACATTAGCAATGGTAACAGTGCCGGTCTTCTGCGTATTGATCTTGAAATAATATTTTTTTGAGTGTGTGGAACCATGGATCACATTTTGGTTGTAACCGACATGCTCCATGATGTCGATCTCGCCGCTCTCAGGCCATCCGCCGTATTCCCAGTCAGACGGAAGCATCCAAATCGCAGGCCAGGTTCCTTTGCCAAACGGAAGTTTTGCACGTATCTCAAAATGTCCGTAGGTCCAGTCACCTTTGAATTTCGATCTTAATCGGGCAGAGGTATATGGTTTGCCAAAATATGTTTCTTTGCGGGCTTCGATCACCAATTTGCCGCTGTCTATCCGAGCATTTTGACGGCGAGCAGTATAATACTGCTGTTCGTTGTTTCCGCCTCCGTCGCCGTTCACTTCAAACTCCCATTTNNCCACCGCCGTCGCCATTCACTTCAAATTCCCATTTCTTTTGATCAATCATGGAATCGCTGAACTCATCATTCCAAACCATTGTCCAACCTGCAATGGGCGGAATCGTATCCTTTACTATCGGAATAGTATCCTTGGATTGAGGAGGTGCTTGAACCAGTTCCGATGATTCCGATGTTTTGCACGCGGTGAACGAAAAACTGATAACGATAAAACTGAACAGAGAAAAAATATGTATCATAAATTTCACCAATTGATTCAAAGAATACTTACGTTGCACCATATCATTTTTCTAATTCATTCCACATCAATGCACTCGCACCAAGAACTGCCGTATTCCCTTCCTTCAATCCCGATGGAAGAAGTTTAACTTTGTTCTTAAAGATATTGAGCATGTATTCTTCCATATAGCGTTGAGTTGGATTGAGCAATAATTCACCTGCTGCCGATAGTCCTCCGAAAAGAATGATCGCTTCTGGGCTCGTGTGTGTAACTGCATCCGCAAGTTTTAATCCAAGAATTCTTCCGGTTTCTTCGAAAGCAGCAAGTGC
>DMPG01000379.1:1089-14762 GCA_003456055.1 Bacteroidota bacterium
ACATACGTTTCCAGACAACCACGTCGCCCACAACCACACATTCTGCCGTTCTCATCCACAATCACGTGACCAATTTCTCCGGCAAAACCATCATGACCGTATACCACCTTACCATCAACAACAATACCGCTCCCGAGTCCGGTTCCAAGTGCAATGACAATGAAATCTTTCATACCTTTTGCTGCGCCAAATTTCATTTCACCGATCGCAGCGGCATTTGCATCATTCGTGATCGCAACAGGAATGGTATAATACTGCCGGATCATTTTTACCAGTTCGGTAACACCATCCCAATTCAGATTTGGCGGGAATTCAACGGTTCCATTATAATAATTCGCGTTTGGCGCACCAATCCCAATCCCCTTCAGGTCACATGTTTCGCCGACCTTATCCAACATTTCTTTGATCTTTACATGGAGACGTGCAACATAGAGATCTGCTGCTTCTGTACCATTAGTCGTCATTGACGACTCTGCCAGAATGCTTCCCGTGCGAGTGACAAAACCAAGCACGGTNNGTGCCGCCAATATCAATTCCAAGTGTTACTTCTATTTTTGCCATTTGGATTAATAATAACTGTTAATGTTATGCGTGTTTATGTCCGGCCCAGCCGTAATACATTATATAAAGATAACAAATTGCAGGGAGAATAAATGCGTGTTGAATTCCATAGGTATCTGCTAACGCACCCTGCGCAACGGGAATGATCGCTCCGCCGACAATTGCCATGATCATTAAACTTGAACCCTGGCTGGTTAATTTTCCAAGACCGTCGATACCAAGAGTGAAAATGGTAGGGAACATGATCGAATTAAAAAGCCCAACCGATAGAATGGTCCACATTGCAAATTGCCCTGTGGTGAATACTGTCGTCAAAACAAGTCCGCTTGCAATAAGTGAAGCAACTGCAAGAAGTTTTCCGGCATTGATCTTTTGCATCAGCGCAGAACCGATAAATCGTCCGATCATTGCACCGCCCCAGTAATAGGAAACGAATCCGGCTGCTGTTGCTTCCGGTAAACCGGCAATGTCTGATTGACCAAGAAAGTTTACAAGGAAACTTCCGATAGAAACTTCGGCACCAACATAGACAAAAATTCCCACTGCGCCGAGGACAAGATGACGATGTTTTAAAGCGTCAGATAATTTTCCAGATTTTGCATGATGGTCTTCGACAGCGGCGATCACCGGTAATTTTGATTTCCAGATCACAACAGCAAGCAGTACGAGGGCAACAGCCAGACCAACGTACGGCAATTGCACCATTTCAGCTTCCTGCCGCGGTGTCAATCCTTCAACAGAAGAAAGGATGAGCACACCACCGAAATAGGGAGCAACGGTAGTTCCAAGTGAATTGAATGCCTGGGTGAGATTCAGCCGGCTTGAGGCAGTCTCTGATTTTCCGAGAACTGCCACGTATGGATTTGCAGCAACCTGCAGCAATGTGATTCCTGATGCAAGAACGAATAGTGCTGTAAGAAATAATGGATATGAAATTGCACTTGCCGCGGGATAGAATAATAATGCTCCGACACCTGATGTGAGCAGACCGATCACAATTCCTTTTTGATAACCGACTTTTGCAATGATCGATCCCGAAGGGATGGACATGATGAAGTATGCTCCGAAGAATGTGAACTGGATGAGCATGATCTGTGTATAGTTCAGATCAAATACACCTTTTAAATGCGGGATAAGAATATCATTCAGGCAGGTTAGAAAACCCCACATGAAGAACAACATTGTAACGACAGCAAGCGGAACCGTATAATTTCCCCCTTGTGAAGCGTCGATGTGCGTTTGGTTTGGCGTGCTGATGGATGCCATAAGATTCCTATGATAAAATGGATGAATTTGTTAATGTACAATGTAAGGAACTGATTAATTATTTTTATACACGCGGACCCAATCCACAAACACAGAACATGGAAATGGTGCTTCGGGAATGATTGCACCGCCGTATGTTTTATTGTCATTGCCGCCAACGCCTGCGCTGAGAATGATAAACATTGAGTGTTCAAACGGATGCCATTCCGGAAAATGATTGGAATATTCTGAAAGAAGCGTTCTTTTTCCGTTGACGGTTCTTACGCCATCTTCATCCTGTCCATCGGCAACACCTTTGTCAAAAGCAGATCCGTCATTAAAATAATGGATATGATAGACATTATTATCAACTGCAAACTCCATTCTGTCAGTGTGCCAATCTATACTATACAAATGAAATGATCCGTTCCCAAGAACCGAGTCACCGGGTTGAGCGACAAATGTTTCAAACGATGGAGCTGTTAACGGAACATCGCTATTATAGAAGGAATAATATGCTCCCTTATGACCATGATTCCATTCCGCATATTGGTTGTTTTCCCACGACCAGGCATAATGAACGCTTCCTAAATTGTGCCGCGGCATAGAACCAACATACTCCATAATATCCACTTCTCCTCCTTGCGGCCACATAATATTACTTTGTCCGGCAGGTTTTTCAGAAGGCATCAGCCAGAATGCAAACCCTTGCCCTTTGGCAATAACATCACGTGCCCAAATTCGCGCAGTCAGTTTATGTCCAGGTCCCCATGCTGCTTTTCCGCTGGTCGTAAGGCGTCCGCTGGTGTAATTTCGATCGATATAAAATTCTTTGCGTGTAACAATAGCCAGGCAGCCGCCGTCGGCATTTTTGACACCCTGGATGATGTCTACATTCTCTTTTCGATTTGTTGCCCTGTCCAATTGCCCTGTTCCAAAATCTCCATTCACGCCGGTTCCGGTCTCATAGTTCCATTTGGAAAGATCAAGGTCGGATCCGTTAAACTCATCGCTCCACACCAATGAATCATTAGTAGAATGAGTTGTATCTACCTTGACTTCGGCGACGGGATCTTTGCACGCAATCAACCAAACCGCCAACAGCAAACATATCCCGTTTCTCATAATTCAATCATTCAAAAAAAAGCCGCCAGATATTATCCTATTGGCGGCTTCAAAAAAATTATTTCATTGCTCGTGTTGTGGAATATGTCAACCCAAATCCAAACGGGAAAAGAGGATCATATTCTTTATCGCCGACATTGATCGGGATCTGTTTCATATTTTTCGGCCATGAATGTGGAAGTTTTCCGGACATATTCACATCACCGAACAGAACATCGGCAACGCCCTGACCTTCAGTTCCGGGAAGCCATGCAGCGACGAATGCATTTGATTTTTCCAATGATCCGTTGATGATCATCGGACGACCCGAAATGAGAACAACAACAACCGGAATTCCTTTTGCTTTCATTCTTTCGATCACCGCAACATCTTCTTTGGAAAGACTTAGATCTTCTCTGTCTCCGAACATTTCCGCGTATGGTTCTTCGCCGATCACAACAATTCCGATATCATTGCTGTCTGCTCCGCTTCCATCAAGTGAATACGTTACTTTTGTATCTTTTGATACTGTATTTTTGATCGCTGTAAGAATGGTCGTTCCGCCGGAGATCACATTTCCTTTTTTACTTTGCCAGTCAATTGTCCAGCCTCCGCATTGCATACCAATATCATCAGCACCTTTTCCTGCAACATGAAATCGTTTTGCACTTTTTGACAACGGGAGAATATCTTTTTCGTTCTTCAATAACACCAGTGATTGTTGAACCGCTTCTCGTGCAACTTCGCGGTGTGCTGCCGAACCAATTTCGGCGGTGAGTTTCTTATCTGTATATTTATTTTCAAACAAGCCAAGTTCAAACTTTACGGTCAAGATTCTTTTCACCGCATCGTCGATCCTGCTCATCTCGATCTTTTTTTCTTTCACAAGTTCTTTTGTCAATCGAATGAAATCGATATAGTTGTTTCCTTTTCCTGCGCCGTTCGGGATCATCACCATATCAAGACCTGCATTGATTGATTGTTCGATCGTATATTTAAAGTTTGGTGACAGCTGATCTATAGCAGCCCAGTCCGACACGATGAATCCTTTGAATTGCAGTTCACCCTTTAGGACATCGTTCATGAGATATTTATTGCCATGCATTTTATTTCCATTCCAGCTGTTGTATGATGCCATAATGGATTTTGCACCCATCTTGATCGATTCAACATATCCTGGAAGATGGATCTTGCGAAGAGTCGCCTCATCAACTTCGGTGTTTCCCTGATCTTTACCGTTCGTCGTTCCGCCGTCACCGACATAATGTTTTACGCAGGCAAGCACGGAATTTTTATCGGCAAGACTGACTCCCTGCATGCCTTTGACATACGCTGCACCAAGTTCTTTCACCATATCTGGATCTTCACCGTAACTTTCGTACGTTCGTCCCCATCGTTCATTTCGGGCAACAGCAACACACGGAGCAAAATCCCATTGAATCCCTGTTCCTTTGATCTCTTTTGCAGTGATCATTCCAACTTTTTCCAGCAATTGAGCATTTCGTGTTGCACCTAATCCTACGTTATGCGGAAATATCACTGCACCGTCAACATTATTGTGTCCGTGTACAGCATCGACCCCGAAGATGAGTGGGATTCTCAACCGTTGTTTCTCCGACAATCCTTGAAGTGAATCGTAACATGCCGCCCACCCTTTAGCAGTGATGTCGGCAATTTCTGAACTGCCGCCCCATAGAATAGAACCGATATTCATCGTGATAATATCACTTGGTGAATTTTGGAATGCTGTATAATCCACTTGAGTCATCTGACCGATCTTTTCTTCAAGGGTCATTTTTTTAAGAAGTGCTTGAACCTGTTTATCAATATTTTTTGCCGATGGCTGTGATATTGAAAGAGTGAAGAAGCACACAAGGAATGTGATTACGAGCTTCATAGGAGAATCCTTTATAATAGTAAACGAGAGTAATGAGATAGAATTTTTTTTACTGAATAAGCAGCATCTTTTTCATCGAAGAAAATCCGCCGCCATTGACAACACAAAGATATGCTCCGGTAGATAATGCGTTTCCTTTTTGATCTTTTGCGTTCCATGTAAANNAAGATTCTGTTCATTCACCAATCTACCAAGCGTATCAAAGAAACGTATAGAAATACTTTGATCATTAGGGAGGGAGAACGGAATCACGGTCGATCCGTTGAATGGATTTGGATAATTCTGACCTAAATTCCAGCGTTCCGGAGATGGTTCAAGATTCTCGTTTACATCAGTCGGAAGTGGAACAATCATAATACCATTGATAACGCCATAATCGATAAGCGACATAAAGTGGATATCAAGCAATCCTTCTTTTACTGAAACACTTGGAATGACTTTTTGATATTGGACACCTTTTCCTACTTTGGCATACAGATCGAGATTCTTTTCGACAACAACTCCTTGAACAGCAATATCAAATAACCGCTTGCCTGCTGCAGTGAAATAATTTTCCGACATCAATAAAAACACCGAATATTTCCCATCCGGAACGCGAACTCGATACTCTGCTGCTCCGTTCAATTCAGATTTAAAGATCATTGGATCACCGGAACCGCTTGCAGTATTGCTGTTCTGATATTTATTGCCGTCCAGATAACCATATTCAAGAGATGAATTCCACATCTGATCGGCAAGATAATCATTATATGCCGGGCCTCCACAATTGATCTTCACCGGGAATGTTAACCGTTTAGGTTTTGTGATCGCAATACTCTTTCCAAGAAGTGTATTTGCAGGAGAAAATCGATCTTTGATATTCATCAAAATTACGCTGGATAATTTTGATGTATCATAATCCGCAAGTATTAAGCGAACCGTTTTTTTATCGGAATATAAGACCGCATTCGAGACAGTGTTATTCTGAACAAGATAATTGGAAAGAGTTACTGCCGAAATACTGTCGACTTCCTCATAGAAATTGATCACGACTCCTTCTGTTTCTGCTCGTGCAGAGATGACATTCGGCGCAACATTATCCTGATACCCTAACGCAGACTCTTTTGTCAGACAGAGAATCATCTTTCCATCTTTAAAAACAATATTGTCCGGCGTAAAATCACATTGGTTATCACCAAATGTATGGGTTGCACGATCCCAGCGTGCTGCATCGTACGAGTTAAAATCATCTTTCCACTGAAATGTAAAATTATTGTTTGTTCCGCTTGTTCCGGAATCCGGCGTGAACGATGAATAACTGACAAAATCATAGTAGGCAAACGCCGGTAATGAATTCTCATTCCACACACCCGACCAGTTTTGAAGCATGACGGATTGGATCCAAATATTCATCATGATCTTTTGCGGATGGATCAGTGTTTGGATCTGCGAACCGGTCTGGCGGTACGATTCTGTTCCATCAATGAACCATGCAACGTATGTCGGTGTCCACTCAAAAGCATATGTATGAAAATCTAATGAAGGATTGAACGGCGTTTGCCGTCGTCCAACATGATTTGTCTGCCCCGGAGTGATGGTGTTGTATTGCACATCATCTGAATACCGTCCCATTATTTCGATATCGATCTCATTCCATTTTTGTGAATCGAAAGGATCCATATCATTATAAGTAAAAAATGATGAGAGCATTCCTTCTCGCTGAACCGATTTCATTCTCACTTCAAACCGGCCGTACAGATACGAAGCTTTCGTTCGGTATTCTCCCCCTTTATAGATCTTTGCAGCATGAAGCATTGGAATTATAAAGAGAGTCAGAAATACAATTCGTTTTATCATTTTACGACCACCATTTTTTTGGTTTCAACAAACGTTCCCGCATGCAGAGTATAAAAATACACTCCGCTCGAAAGCACTGTTCCGTACAATGTCGCATGATGGACACCGGCCTCTTGTTGTGTATTGACCATTGTTGCAACTTCTTTGCCAAGCACATCAAATATTTTTAGTGTCACATAACTATTGGTCGGCAATTCATAATTGATCGTCGTTGCCGGATTAAATGGATTCGGATAGTTTTGGAAGAGCAAAAATATTTTCGGTGTTTGAATTTCTTTCTTTGTTTCAATACTCGTTATGTATTCGCTGTTATCCACATATTTTTTATACATTGCTGTCAATTTTGGCATCACCGGTTTAGGATTTGTTCGATCCATCCTCAACAGACCCATACTTTGGTATCCTAATGTTTGCTGATGGGTGTACCAATCGAATGCACACCACCATGTCACTCCTGCAAGCGGTCCATCGTTCCGAACAATTCCAGTCTGATCGATAGGAGTATATAATGAGAATGCTGCAAATGTTGAATCGAAGGTTGTGACCTGTTCCTGCTGTGATGCACCGTTTTCACTTGACCAGTATCCGTATTCCGTTGCAATGATCGGTTTGTTAGGGTTAGCGATCACCGCATCACTGATAAATTTTTTTGTTCCGGCAAACATTGTGCTGCCGTGGAATATTCCGAAATACATCGTCCATCCGCGCACATCACATTCTTCCTGCGAAGCATCAGCCGGACCTGGACGGTCAGCTGCTGCTGATTGTGTCACCAATCTTCCATCCGGATATCGTTCGTTCAATTCCATTCGAGCTGCACGATTGAAAATTGCTCTTCCTGTCACATCTTTACATTCATTCGAAGTGCTCCACATTGCAATGGATGGACGATTATAATCACGAAACACCATTTCACGAAACATTTGATGGTGGATATGGCGCTGATTATTTTGTGTATCCCACGATGCCGCATCGTCGAACCACCATACAGGAATTTCTTCCATGACAACCAAACCTAACCGATCTGCGATCAGATAGGTGTAGAGGTGATTTGGATAATGTCCCGACCGGAGATAATTCACATTCATCGATTTTATCGCATACAGATCAGAAAAAATGATGCTCTTCGGTACACTTCTTCCGTAATTCGGATGATCCTCATGTCTGGCAACACCATGAAGGAATGCCGGTTTTTCATTCAGCAAGAATTTACTTCCATCAGTCTTTACCGTCCGGATTCCAAACTGAGTGAAAAATTCATCGAGCACAATTCCGTTTTGTTGTACAACCACTTTCAAAATATAGAGATTTGGTTTCTTTGGAGACCACAGGAGAGGATTTTGAATCGAAAAATTTGTCGTAATAATACCAAGGGAATCGTTTAACAATGATAATGGTAATGTTGTTGTTCCTGTGATCGGTACTTCAACGTCGATCAGCTCTGCAGAGATTTCTTTTATCAGTGAAACCGAATCTTTTTTTGCTGTATACACTTTGAAAGAAACATTTACATCAGATTGAACCGCAAGTTTGTTTGCTACAATTATTTTGGTTTGAACAAGTCCGTTGATATTTTTGGGAACAACATCGGCGCGAACAATTGAAACCGGATGTGCAAAATCAAGATACACATCGTGAATGATCCCGGTATAGTTGAACCAATCGCATGTATAGAACGGAACAATATCTTTCCTTGTTCCCCACGGAAGGTTATCGATTCGAACAGCAATAACATTCACCGTATCGGTTCGAATCACCTTCGAGACATCGAACGCAAACGGCGTGTAGCCACCTTCATGATAACCGAGATATATTCCGTTCACCCAAACGTCACAGATATAATTAACAGAATAAAAATTCAATGTGGTTCTTTTCCCTTGCAAAGAATCATGAACTGAAAATGTTCGTCGATACCACACTCCATCCTGATAATATTCGGGAGTCTTTTCATTCGCATTTAATTTATTCTCAACACCGGGAAGGAGTTTGCTCTCCCATCCGGAATCATCATATTTGACAGCAAATCTGTTAGCAGCTTCATTGGTGACCAACGCTAAACCATTATTTGCACGGTTATACATTGTAATGGTATGATTTGCTGCAAAGCGGAATTTCTTCCAAAGACCACTGAGAGAGATCATTGGACGAGGTTGTTTTTCAAATGATGGTACGGGATTTCCATTTTGATATGGAACTGCAGCACCGCCGATACTTTTCATCAGCAATGTTGAATCTAATGTCGGGTATTGTGCCATTGATATCATCGGCGCAAAAGACAATAAAAAAAATATATGAAGATATTTTCGAGAGGTCATAGACGATGCTGTGGTTACGTATTACTTTATCAACATCATTTTTCGTGATTCGACAAAACTTCCCGCCTGCATGTTGTAGAAATATAATCCGCTTGCTAATGTAGAAGCGTTGAAGGTTGCTGAATACTGTCCCGCTTCTTGTTCTTCGTTTACTAATGTTTTCACTTCTCTTCCGATGGAATCATATACTCTCAATGATACGTGGTTATTCACCGGTAATTGATAATTGATTTTTGTCGAAGGGTTGAACGGATTCGGATAATTTTGGTGCAACTGAAATTCATTCAGCTGTGATTCTTCGCGTAATCCTATTCCTGTGCTTGTTCCTTCCGCGGCAAAATATCCAGCAACAAATACCAATGGCGCATTCCAGTTGATTGCAATTTCGTTGGATGCATAACTTCCTTCTTCGTCAGTATAGATCATTGCGGGAGGTGTTACTGCAGAGAATTTTGCCTGCAATACTGGATCGCTTCTTCCCTGTTCCGGGCCTCCCGAAAGCAATCCTGGAACCGGTGCAACTATTCCGTCTGCCGATGAAGGGCGATGGTGCGGGTGCAAAACGTGATGAGCACCGATCCCTGTTACAAACGAGATGTTGTGAGCATTATTCCCGAGAATGTAATTGAGTTGAGCTAATGCGGCATTCAACATTGAAGCATCGCTATTTTCACGAGATGCCAGGATCAATAATATCGCTTTGTTCAATACTCCGGAATTGCTTCCCCAATAATATTCATCCTTAGAAATTGCAACGGAAAATCCATCACTTTTTGTCGCGTTGACAAGTGATGTTCCATAATCTAATAACGATTGTCGAAGTGCGATCTTATTTAAGGTACTTGCTGTAGCTTGCTTAGTGTAGAGATATGCTAAATGCGCCATCGTGCGAACATTAGGCCAACCCATCGGCTGAGAAAGCAGAGCACCGGTAGCATATCGTGTGGAATAATACGAATTGAATTCTGGTTCACCGGTTGTTGAGAATAATTCCGCTGCAGCCCATAAGCGTTCATCGGAATCATTTCCATCCCCATATTCTCCCGTTGCGGTTCCCGAAGGATTTTTGAAACCTCCGGTTGGCACAATGGAAGGATGTGATTGCAGATATGCCCAAGCACGACGCGAAACCGCAAGACACGAATCTGAGAATTTTTGATCGAATGGTTTATAGACACGGGCTGCGCGAGCAAACACTGCAGCAAAATCCCCTGTTGCGGTCGTTGAGATTTGATAGAGATATCTCGTTGCATTATCGGCAGAGGGCATGACGAATCCTTCAAATTGTTCACGCGTCAATTTAAAATAGACGCCGCCGCCGGAATGCTGCATCTTCAGCATCCAGTTCAATTCAAAACGAACTTCATCCAAAATATCGGGAACGGAATTTTTACTTTCTAAAATTCCAAGATTATCATAGGAAAATCGTGTGGGGAATAATTCGTATGCCATCAATAATGTACCAACGGTAACACCGGCATTGACGATATATTTTCCATAATCACCGGCATCATGCCACCCGCCGCTGGCGGATCGAAATCCGGTTGAATCGGAAGTAGAATGGTACGTTCCGTCGTTTCCATGACATCCCGCTCGCGCATAGATTCCGGCAAAAAGTGCATTCAACGATTGACCGCACCGTTGAAAATAAAATCCTTTCAACGATTTATGGAAAACAGAATGGAATACCGTATCGGAGATCGAAAATTCGTACGATTGTTCGGAAAGAGAAACCGAGACATAATATGTTCCCGGTTGTTTTAAGGAAGAAAAATCTCCTTTGTATACGGTCAATCCTGTTGAAGGATCGTTTGCTTTTGAAAGGGTGAGTTTCCCTGAAAAAGCAACTGCATTAGTACTTTTTTCAACAACCCGAAAACTATCTGCAAGCGTGGTAGTGAAGAATATTTTTTGACCGTTCGGAAAATATCCCGCCTGATTCACCATCACTGACGATTTGACGGTTGGTATCAATACAAAACAATAAATAATTATCGTGAACAACCATCGTCGCATCATACAATTAGAAAATGATCCCTACAGAAAACTTTTGAGCATTATTGAGCCGTTGATAATCTTGATACGCATAATCAAATGTTAACTGCGTATTTCCAATAAGAGCCTGTTGTATACCAAATCCAAGAGTGAATCGTTCTTCGGCATTTTCCAGAAAGAGAGATTTATATCCGCCGCGTAAGAAGATGTAGTCGTTAAACACGTACTCGCCGCCAAGATCAATACTTTCATAATTGTCGCTGGGATGTGATGCATCCATTGCAAGCACCAAGCGATTTCCATCGACTGAAAAAACATTGTATGCAATTCCAACTTTAAAATTCAACGGAAGGGTCCATTCATCTGTCCGTGCATCTGCTGGAATGTGAGCGTTGTTACCGGTGGTAAATTGATCAGGATCATATAAGACAAGCGTATTATTTCCCATCAAGCGCATCTTCGATCCAAAATTGGAGATTGACATTCCAAGAGTGATCCCATCGAACGGTGTTTGGTATTTAACACCCATATCGATGGCAATCGCTGATGCGCTCATCTTCCAGATCTTTTGGTAAACAAATTTAGGATTAAAGCCGATCGAAAATTTATCCGTTAATTTCAACGCATACGTTATACCAACCGCCGCATCACTCACGCCAAACATTTCGCCGGTTCCTTCGGGTTTATCCACGGTTGTTACACGCATTTCAGGAACGCTGGATGATGTAAGATTCAATCCGACCACTCCGATATCTCCAAGATTAATTGTTGCGCCGACATAATTATATTTGATATCGGCGATCCACTGAGTATAGTCGAACACGATCCTGGTTCCGGTAAGATCGGCTATTCCCGCGGGATTCCAATACATTGCGCTTTGGTCATTCGCTACAGCAACAAATGCCGTTCCCATGCCCAATGCACGCGCCCCCTGAGCAATAGAAAGAAAGGGAGCCGCAGTTGTTCCGCGTTTTGATACATTCGAAACAAACTTCTGTGCCGGCATCGTGGATGCAATTAAGAACAGCACGGTAACAATTTTTGTGATATTCGATTTCATAATGACTATCGTTTAAAAGTTATTTAATAAGGGCAAATTTTCCGATATGTGTTCCCACACCCGGCGCATCGACATGGTAGATGTACAGACCATAAGCAACATCTGTTCCGTCTTCGGAAACAAGATTCCATGAAAGTGCACCATTTGCAGCACTCGATTCTTTCTCCAACGTTTTCACCAATGCACCGGAAATTGTATAGATGCGAATGGTACATTTTTGCGGAAGATTGGTGAAATCAATTTTACGGTCACCACGGCCGGTCGCGTAGATCGTCTTTGGTTCCCATGATGCATATCCCACATACGGATTAGGTACAACGCTGATATTGCTCAATTGATTTTTTGCAATGCCAAGGTCCGTTCGCGAAGATTTTGTTTTAATAGAAAAATAATCTCCCGTAAAGAATGGCTTCTTCGTTTTGAAGATATACTTGTCACCCGCCTGCGGAAATACCGGTGTTCCAAAATAGAAATATGATATTTTCCATGGAATCCAAAGATTCGCATTGTTGTTCGTAAATTCCAAAATCTTAATAAAATCTCCCGAGCTGAGCTTACTGTCACCATCATTATCTTGAATAATAAAATCGTTTCGATATCCAAAAGTCGTGTTGGTGATAGTGAANNCAATTGACCGGAATCGGCGGATACACAACCGGATCGAGATCTCCGTTCGATGTATCAACTTCGGTTGCAAAATATTTTAGTTCGTAGTCACTGGGCCATAATTTATTAAGAGATGGAGCCGAACTATCCGGTGAGACCATGATGAATACCGACGGCTTTCCAACAGTCCAGCCCATGGTATCCAATACGATCTTGGAATCATTCTTTATTGCAAGTGTCATTCCGTCAAACGGTGAGCTGGATTTATCTCCGGTGACATCTGCAATCTTTACATCTTTCAATACTGTATCAACCGAAGCGCCAATCGTACGGATGACACTCAATGATTTAGTACCATATTCCGGAAAACCTCCGCTGGAATCGAATTGGATTTTGTATTCTCTGCCAGTTACGATCGAGTTAGGATTAACGACTTGAATCGAGAGCGAACCGGTACCAATTCCCTGGGTCACTCTATCAAGACTTCCTTCGATCTGAGGCGGTACATATCCTGCTGCTGCTGCATTCGGAATAACTACAGCGCAATTGATGTCGGTAAATTTCAATGTTCCGTTTACATCTTCAGTGATGATCTTCGGAGATTCTGTCGGCTGAAGTCCTGTTTTTCCGTACAGTGGATCTCCCTGATCGTACGAAACGACTGCGTAATAATATTTCACTCCATTCTTTACATCTTTGTCGATATAGGAATGCTGCAATCCCGTATTGTCGCCACGCCAAAAATGTGCACCGTTGATACCAACGGGATCCGGTCCTTTGATACTATCAATAACATCGAATTGTGCGATCGGTTTCCAATATTTTTTTGCCCCTTTTGAATCGGTGATTGTTTTTACATCATTGAATTCTGCTTCCTGACTTCGCATAACCATATATCCTTCAAAATCCTTTTTCCGCAAAAATCGATCGTACGAATTCTCTGAACCGTTATCCCAGTAGAGAAATACCTGTTTGTCTCCGGCAACCGCTGTTACGTAAGGAGTAAGTGGCGGAGCGGAAAAATTATAGTATGCATTATAGATCGCCTGAACTG
>DMPG01000379.1:14783-25735 GCA_003456055.1 Bacteroidota bacterium
CCTTTGTTCAACGGAAATGGTCCTGAAGAGAATACGATGCTGATATTTGAATTCGTAATTCCGGTATCAACAAATCCTCCGGTCATTTTTCTCCAGAGAACTTCATTGTTCTTCGGCCAAACACCATTCGGACCTTTATCGGATAATGGTGTTAATGAAACGGCAGACAAACCAATTTGGTCGGATTCATCTTTGTCGGTTTCATCAAAGTTTGGCTCCCCATGGGTTGGAAGAGCATCACCTTCGCCGGCATCAGCGCCTCTATACTGAGGATCGAACGGTCCAACACCATCGGCACCAAGATCATCATTCAACGGTTCTCCCGGATCCCATTGGCTGTTCTTATTGATATCTTCGTACCTCACCCAGTTATTATTGTTATCAATTCCATCATCGCGTTTTTCATCAACTAATCCGTCAGCATCATCGTCAATACCATTTTGCGCATTTCCCGGGCTTTCCAAATACGCATACGCATAATATCCGGTTAACCAGGTACCAAATTGCGGTTCTCCTTTTCCAAGATGATCCCATGCATAACAGAGATCGAGAGCAGTACTATAACTGGCATCATCATTACCGCTAGCAGGACCGCCAACACCAGGATCAGAGAAAAATCCGAAACATGTGCTGTCATATTTAAAATCAGAGATATTAACAATATCATAGTGCCAGAAAATAACATCTTCGGCGAGCACATGGGACCATTGAAATCCGCGAACTTCAACACGTAAACCAAGTCCTCCGCGATCTGAATCCGACGCCATTGGATAATATTTATAGGGGGGTCGTTTATACTTTCCATCTTTTGAATCATCCATGACAAAGAATGTCTCGAAATCTGCATTGTTCACACCGCGACCAAAGTAACCGTACCAATATCCGTTCCACTCCGGTGTTTTTCCAAGCGCAGCAGGCCAAACCGGCGGAAACGACATTGAATCTCTATTGACTGCAGGAGTTTTTGTTGGATTTTTTAAATTCATATACCCCGGCACTGGTTCAAATCCCCAGATCAAACCAGTCACAGGGTCCTTAGGCATTTCTTCACGATACGAAGTTTCCAGCGGATGAATGATCTGACCATTTCCCGGAGCCGTCACTCGTGCTGAGACAAGAACCGAAACACCGTCAAGATATTGATGTCCGGAACCTTTCGGCCATTCTAATGATGGCGAGTACGGCCATTGTCCAACTTCTCCATTACTAAAATATAATGTGCGGATATTATTTCCATCCATTGTTCCCTGCCGGCGATATTGGTATTCTCCTTTTGCGTCATCGCGATAGCCCTGGATCTGCGGACTCACCTGGGCTTGCAACGAAACAAATGAAAAACANNAGAAATAAAGAACTTTTTGTAAACGGAACCTTCATTGTACACTCCTGAACTTATGATCTAAAATCCTAGATTGACCCCAAAACGCACTTGGCGTGGGTTTGAAAAACTTCCCGGGTTATTTTGATATTCTGCAATTGTGTTTACGCCAACGATCTTCTGCGCATTTTGTGAAGTGGTCAGATCAATATTTGCACGACCGCTCCACGCGTCGACATTGTTCTCATTTTTCGTATCAAGAACGTTGTAGACCAGCATGAAGATCGAAAGATTAACACCCTCAAACTGAAAATTCTTTTCGGCGCGCAAATCAAGATTGTGTGTTGATGGTTTCAACGCACCGTTCTCAAACCGTATCAGCGATGCACGAGTATCTTCAGTGTATGGGAACCCGTTTCCATATTGGAAGATAAGTCCAACAGTCCAATTACCCATTTCTCCTACTGTTAAGTTCAAGTTAAGAGTAGAACGTTGATCCCAGTTTAATGGCACTAATTGTTTATTCGTTTCAACCGGCGGATTACTTTGATTATTATAGAACACGGAAAGAGGATCGGAAGCATCGCCCTCAGCAATTTGATACGTATAATCTCCGCGAAGGCTGAAATAATCTGCAAATCGTCGATCGAGTGAAAAAATCAAACCACGGATACTTCCATAATCACGATTGATAAATCGTCCATATTTAATCCCTTGGGTTGTGTTGATGATTTCCATTCCGAGCAGATTGCGGATGTCACGATAATAGACGGTAAAATCAACTCCGATATTTTCAAACAGCGATTGCTGAAGTCCGAGTTCGTATGTTGTTGTACGCTGCGCGTCTAAATTCGGATTTCCGGTCTGAGCTGAAAGTGTCGATCCGCTTTGTACTAAATAGTCTGAGTTGTTATACAGGTTTTCAAATGTGGGTATCTGAAAAAAATGTCCGTACGAAAAATGGATGATACCTTGATCGGTGATCGGGAACGAAACTCCGAGCCGCGGACTTACCTGAACTTTTGCAGTCGCCCATTGCAACGGATATAAACTTCGTACTGAATCGGTTGTTGCTTCCTGCGGAGGATTCGTTAGATCCCTCAAATACTTTGAAAACGGATTGAAATAATCCACACGCACACCGGCGTTAATGATCATACTTCCATATTCCATTTTGTCTTGAACATATGCTGACGCTTCTCGTGGACGTTTGTCATACATTTGATTTCCGGCAGATCCTAGTTGAGGATACCGTAATGTGGTCAATGTAATTCCCGCACTATCAATATCATAGGTGGTGATCCCTGTTCCATGATTGAATATTTGATGCATGCGTCCTTCAACACCAATTCCAATTTTATGCTCTTTTGAGACTTGTGAAGTAAGAGACCACTGACCGATAATCGATTGATTATTTGCTTCATATCGTCCGCTGTTCATACCACCGCTACGAAATGTATAGTTGGTGATCGGACTTCCTTGTGAAGGATTGACATAGCGGGGATCATTGGGATCTTCAAATACATATCCATGACCGCGAAAATTATTGACAGAAAATTTCAACGTTTGAAATGTGCTTTGCGAAGGTACATGGCTGATCTGGAAAGAGTTGATCGTGTTGCGAGAATAATGACTCATAATTCCGTCGGGAGCCAATCGATAGCTATGGTCGTAGTTCTTGCTGAAATTATCTTCCCAGAAATAACCGTACGTGAATTTGAATTCAGATATTGCGTATGTCAATTTGCCATTCAAGGAATATTTTCTGTACGGATTCATCGGAACATAAGCACCATCACCGGTCTTGATCATCTCATACAAATTGCCGGAGTCATCAGTGACAAAGTTCGGGTTTGTTAATACTGTACCGGGATCAACCCTGATCTGTGTTCCGAATATGTCTTTTACTGCAAGAATATTATCACTGATATTGAATATCCGTTTCCCGTATAAAAATCCCTGATCGTTAATATATCGTCCTGTAATGAAAAATGTCAAACGATCATCAATTCCGGTTGGTCCGCTCAAACTCGCCTGAAAATTTTTCGATCGTGTAATATCAAATTTATCAAGATTCAAATATGTATCGGTATGCGATGTATAGTGGTCTCCCATATATGTTGAAAATGAGCCGGCAAATTCGCTGTTTCCATCTTGCGTTACAATATTTACAATACCAGACATTGCCTGTCCATACTCTGCATTGAACGTTCCGCTGATCACTTCCATTTCCCGAATGGATGAATTTTCAGGAGTAAAACCTGCATATCCGTTTGCCGGATTATTGATCGGCATACCATCGATCAAGTATGCAACTTCACCGGTTCTTCCGCCGCGAAAATGCCCACCAACAACACCAGCCTGCAGGTTGATAATTTGGTTGATATTTTCCACCGGCATTACTTTAATTTCATCCGACGAAACCGTTACCGAAGACGATGTCAGATCTTTTTGAACAAGAGGACGCTGCGCCTGAATGACAACTTCCTGTCCGATCACTTCCGTTGAAGAAAGTTTAATATCTATTTGTGTCGTCAGATCGATCTTCACGATGACATTTTTAATCACAGTGTTTTGATATCCCACGCTTCGTACAACTAACGCATATGTACCGGGTGCGATATTATTGATGTAATAATCTCCCTGAAAATCAGACGCGGCGCCCATTTTCGTACCCTGGATCATGAGCGATACGCCGACAAGAGGTTCACCGGTTTTTTCATCAATAACTTTTCCTGAAATTTTTCCCGTTTGACCGGCGTTCATTGGCAGAACAAACACCAGCAACGCACTGCAGACAACAATTATTTTTTTCAGGAATCGAGCAGACAACAATAGTGAATGGTTCATATGAATATATTTTTATATGATTAACAACAAGGGGGCTTGTCAGCCCCCTTGCAGTGATGAAAAATTACTTTAAGAACATCATCTTTTTTACAGCGGTGAATGAGCCGGATTCGATCTTGTAGATATACATACCGCTCGCCAATCGTGTTGCATTAAGCTGAATGGTATGTGGACCTGCATCTTGAACACCGTTTACCAGCATTGCAACTTCACGGCCAAGAACATCATATACTTTCAATGTTACTTGTCCGGATTTTGCAATACGATAGTTGATCGATGTTGTCGGATTGAAAGGATTCGGATAGTTCTGTGACAATTCGTACGAGTTGAGAACGCCTGCATCTTCTTTTACACCAACGGTCGAAAGATTACCAATCCATGTGTGGGTCCAACGATATTGATGTTCCCATGAATTATCATCGTTCATTGGTGAGTAGCACAGAATGGCATCACGATCTGCAGGTTTGCTGTCGCGATCATTGATCGAGAAGTCGATCGGAATGCGCATTCCTTCTTTTGGCGAGAAGAGACTGTCATCAGCAACTGTTTCCTTAAATCGTGTCCACGGAATCATTGCTTCAACAATATATCCCGAACTCAAAGTTTTCTTTTTCCAACTGTAGTTCGCACCCAGGAACATGATATCCTTTGCTCCGTTATCAAGGAAAATTTTGTTCGAGTTGAATCGGAGATGATAATCCGGTGTTTTTCCATGAGCATAGCCGCCATGTTTCTTTCCTCTCCAGTCATAAAGACCGATGAAAAGATCCGGTGAATCTTGCTGATAACTTGTTCCAGCAGTATCAATGGAAACGGTATCATCAACAACATCAAATGCTACATAGAGATTGTTGGCATCAACAGCAAGATATGCTTTTACGGAAATGTCAAGACTATCATTCATTTTTCCGTTTGGAGCCATATGCGCCGTTGGTGTTGCACGGAATGCATTCAATACGATTGGTGAAACGGAAGCCCATTCTCCAATTGCACCATCTGCTTTAAAGTTGACCGGTGCTGTTTTCGAAATTGTTGGAACACCCTGCGCTTTGTTTACGAATGGACCAACAACTGCCGGTTTGTTTTTGTTTCCGGAATTATCTGTTGCCGTTACACCGTAAAAATACGAAACATTCTGGTCAGTAACCGGTGCACGTAATACGTGTGTTGCGAACTGCGTGCCAAGCGGTAAACCATATGGCGGCAGATCTTCAACTTCCGGAGCATCAGATTCCGTAAATGTTTTTTCACTCATATAAACATTGTAGAGCGAACCTGGTTCATTTGGAACATCTGACCACGTGATCAGGTTAGCATACGTACCCGGAGTAGCAAGAATCCCGGTAACAGGATCCGGTGCAGTTTTATCAGTACTTCTGAAACCAGATGGAATGATCGTGCTCAGAAGAATTTTACCGGAATGAACAAGATCTGCAGCATTTGGCTGACCAGCATCTTTACTTGCGGAAAATTCAATTTTTATCTGTTTGATTTTATCAAGATTCATAACACCATCTGAACCATTGACTGCATAGAAACCAGCATATGGTTTTCCAGCAAATTCACCCCAACTGCCCGGTAATCCGTTGAGCGGCATTGATACCATCTGCCATCCGAGAGTTTTTCCGATGGAATCTAATCGAACATCACCGCGTGTATACCATTCATCTCCTGCTGCTGAAGCATCTCCCAATACACCTTCGCGAAGCACAAATCGGAGAGACATAACATTTTCAACTTTACCTGATGATGATACGAGTGGATCGACAACCTTCACCCACATATTGATATGGGTATTTCCCGACAGATCCGGAACGATTGTTCCCGCCGGTAAATTGTACACCATATTTGCATATCCTCCCCAGCTTTCTGATATATTGACTTTGTATGCAACACTTAATGCAGAAGGAGAAATAAGCGTATCAACTGTTTCTTTTGCAAATGTAATTCCACCGAGAGCGCCCCAGAAACCAGTTTTGAAGTTCGTTGTGTCAGTTGTAAAATCATTGAATAAATATATTGGATTATAAGCATAATCCAATAATTGCATTTTATCCCAAACAATTTCTCCCATCGCAGTTGAATCACCACCCATAACTGGAGATGTCCATTCGATCGTAAAACCGATGATTTTATCGAGATTCAATTTACCATCGTTCTGGGTACCGCTCCATCCGGGAAGATTAAAGCCAAGATCACTAGGACCAGCGGTCAATTCTTTCAACGGAATGAGCAATTGTCTCCAACCTGGATCTTGATCGAACACGTTGGCGGATTGGAAATACCAATCTTCAACATCGGATGTGCTTCCACCCCAATACATAGAGCCGGCACCGGCGTCATGCAGTTTCATACGCATTTGAACTGTCCCGGCAGGCGCAGTAGATTTTTTCAAATTGTTGAACCAAATGCTGATAAACTTTGCAGTACCAAAGTTCATATAGGTACTGTCACGATACAGCCCTTTATTATTTTTTGCATAGAACGATGAATCTTTTGCACGGGGCATTTTAAATTCAAACCCGTTGTTTCCGCCGTAACTTTCTGTTGCATGCAGTTTCCATGATGTTTTATATGCTTTTGCTCCATGAACAGCATACGCTGTATCATATAGAAGCATATACCATTTTTTTGCGCTGTTGTTTTTTGTTATAACCATCTGTGAATCTTTCGCAGCTGATTCTAAGCTGTTAAAGACCCATTGCGCAGAAAGCGGTAAAGCAAGAACTATGGAAGCTACGAGAAGTAACAAAATCTTCTTCATATATTTTCTTCCTAACTTATTGTGAATTGATTTGTGGATTAGTGGATTGTATTGTAAAACATACTATCATTATACTACTACCGAACGTTTCGTAATTTTTCGTTCTACAAGAATAGAACCCCCGACAGAACAAACCATCGAAAATAAAAATATACCCGCAGCCGCTCCATATGGTGTTGCCAACAACGGGGTAAGCATTTCTGAACCACTGTACGTTAAGACGACAACGATAATTCCGGCAGTCATTCCACCGATAATACCCGTTGCAACTCCCCTTTTATTATAATTTTTCCAAAGCACAAATACTGTGAAGACACCAACAATTGATGCGGCAAAACAGGCAAGATATTGCACGTACACCAACAGCGTTATCGCTCCAAATAATTGAGCAAAAGGAATATAGAGAATAGTAAGAAGTGCAGAAAGGACAATGACAAGTCGAGCAACAAGAATATGTTTTTCTTCAACGCTCTGCTGAACCTGTTCATGAAAGAACTGAACGATAACAATTGATGCAATGTTTTGAAATGAATGTGAAAAAGCTGAAACCATTACCGAAACAACTCCGAGCACAAAAAAGAAAGATAGCAATTCATTATTCACCATTACCGAAGTTGAGACACGTGCATCCGCCGGCGCTGTTCCACTAAAGCTTTGTTCCGGAAAGACAACAAGCGCGATCACTATTAAGGAAAACGAGGCGAACATTACAGCATTGGAATTTCGTTGTTCACTTTGTTTCCCTTGAAGGTGAAACGCGCTGTTATCAATCCACCACATCCACCATGTGATAATTGAGAATCCAATAAATCCTATGATCCAATTCGTTTCAACAAAATTATTATTTTGAAAATACTGAGCCCCGTCCGTAAAGAGCATTTGCAAGAACATCAACGGTGCAGAAACTGAATTTCCCAGATACATAATCACCAGCGCCGCCACAATAACGGTAACACCAAACATTGCATTGGCAAAGGCAACAACTTTTTTTCCGCCGATCAAGGTTGTCAGTCCCGATATGCCAATTAAAAACACTAACAAAAAATGATATGATCCACCAAAAAACTGAGCAATGATTTTTTCTCCAAGATATAAAAGTGCAAATGGCTGAATGAATACAAAAAAAATAACGACAACAATAAAAATGATCGTTTTTAATTTTTGTGATAATAATTCCATAAATCGATTGAGGATCGTATTTCTATTCTTTAACAGAAAGATTGGAACAAATACAGAAATAATCAACGAAAGTATGACAAGAATTGCAGGATGTGAAAGTGACAATACCGGTAATAACAAAATCCAAAATTGAACGATAGAACCGGCAAAGAATGATAACGCTGAAATGAGCCAAAAAGATGACTTTCCTCCATAAAAGAAACTTGATTTTCCTTCACCTGATGCATGGGAAAAATAAATGGCTGCGGAAGCAACAATTCCGACAAAAATATAGAGAAGACTGTTATAGTGCGATATTTGCATAGTATGGTCTTACATAACTGTGCACATTATGTGCCACATACATGAGGGCTTAATTTGACGAAAAAACGATATTGTGGTCAAAAAGTGGATTGATAATTATTAAATTGATAATTACACATTACTAAATTGATAATATTTTTAAACAACTGATATTGTCTTGGGAAAATATTCGCTTAACCAAATAAAATCATTATTCCCACAATAAACGTATGGAAATAATGATTTTATTTGGGACTTTTAACAATATTTAAGAAAAGTATTTAATTCAGAGACAGAAAACTAATGGGTGTGATTTAGAATAGGTTTTTACAGTATAAAACTCTTTTTGATTCCTTTTCCTGTTTTAACCACCATTCAAGAATATTTTGGAAATCATGAAAACAGACGAAAATAGAAGGATGTGTGAAAGCCCTTTAGAGTTGGAGTCCTTATTTTAAATAGTTGAAAAATTATGGATCCATCACCGTCGGAATAATATTATACAAAAAGTTGTAAGTTCCTGTTCCATCTTTTGCAATGAGACCAAACCACCCGCGGTCATCCCAAAATGTAATGGACATTTTTTCGTTCAAGGCAGCAATACGCATTGTCCGATAGTATTCCCGTACAATGTCGGTATTACGCTCCGCTGTATTTGATGCACGCCCAACTCCAAGCTCACCATAGTTTATTGGAACGCCAATCAATTTCGAATGTACTGCCACTTTGCCAACCGCGTTGATTAAAGAATTGCCTCCCGGCCATGATGCATTACTGCCATTTTCACCGCAGAATGACCAGGGGTCATATGTATGAACTTGAATTGCCAAATACGAATCTGAACCACCACCAGGAAGAGTTGCTTTGTTGGGATAAACTTCTTCGATTTGCGATTGATTCCCCTGTCCATTTGTTGAAACCATTATTATTCGAGTAACATTTTTCCCACCCGTTTCCCGAATAGCTTTGTAGCCGATGTAATTGATATTTCGGGTCAGCGCAAGAGCTATTGGATCATTCGGGGTAGTTCCACCATTCCAATCTCCGAATGCTCCATCCGGCTCATTGAGAATTTCAAAAATAAGATGATCGGAATAATCTTTATAGTAATTTGCAATTCCCCGCCATAGATTTGTAAAGATAGAATCATGAAGAGCTGATCCATCATAATTATCTTTCAGCCAATGTTCGTGATGCATATTTAATACTACATACATCTTCCGTTCAAGCGCGTATTCAATAACTGCCTTCAATTGTAAAAATCGAGGATGAAGATAATTGACAGTACCGCTGGTATTTGCTAGAGTGTTACCACTAAATCCTTCCCTCCAGGTAACCGGAATTCGAATATGACGCATACCCGCATTATAATACAGGTCAATGATCGGCCGTATACTTTCAGGTGTCGTAGAATTTTGGGCAAGATCAAATGTATTGCCTAAGTTGAATCCTGTTCCCATCGAAAGAATCACTGTTGATGCGGTTAGTACAGATGATGTATCAATCACCGTAATGTTCTTCACGGATTCAGTTATCTGTTCCTTAGAACAAGACATTAGTATAAATAGAATAAAAACTATGATTGAAGTACCGAAACGTTTTATATTCATTGATGTGATTATTGACTCCATTTTGTCGGCATTCTATCCCACCGATGTGTTTTTAGTTTTTTAATTAACGATTCTTCCAATCTTTTTCCATCGGAAGTACTCATATTTGCTTTTACATTTTTAGCGGATCTCATACCCGGAATAATTGTCGATACATTTTTATTTTGTAGAATAAATCGTAACGCCATTTCAGGTAAGTTCATATCAGAAGGAAGAATCGGCTTTAACTGTTCCACTCTTTCAACCGTGGGATTCAGGTTCTGAGGAACAAAGTAAGATGCTCTCCAGTCTCCTTCGGGGAATACTGTATCATTTGTTAGCATTCCAGTGAGCGAACCTTCATCAAAAGGGACTCTGGCAATAACTCCAATGTTTAACTTTTCGCATAATGGAAATAGTTGATCTTCGGGCGATTGGTCAAAAATATTGTAGACCACCTGAACTGATTGGAAATGTCCGGTGGCTAATGCTTTTAAGCAATTATTAGGCTCCCATCGGTTTACACTTATTCCAAAGTTGAGCACTTTTCCATCTTGTTTTAGTTTTTGCAACGCATTTTTCCACTCGTCATGGTCAGCCCAAGAGTCATCCCAAACATGAAATTGCTGAAGATCAATAGTTTCTAATTGTAAATTTTTTAAACTTTTTTCTGTGTAATCTATAATATGATCAAATGGATAAACATCTTCTAATTTCGAACCAGCGNNGTGCAGGCCATTGCAAGTTTTTGGGAGGAATTTTAGTTGCTGCATACATTCGTTTGCCGGGATGTCTTTTTATAACGTTACCCAATACCTGTTCACTTATACCACTGCCATATGCCCAAGCAGAATCGAAAAAATTGCAGCCCATTTCAACTGACAGATCCAACGCATTGTTGTATTCGCTTTCGATTGATCCTTTCCACCCGGCGAGTCCCCACATACCGTATCCAATTTCACTGACCTGC
>DMPG01000160.1 GCA_003456055.1 Bacteroidota bacterium
AATGATGATGCTTGTTCGCTCATTCCCATGAACGTCCTTGAAAACATTTGACGATATTTCTCCGGGAAAAATCGTACCATCACTTCGGATAAAATTTAACACCCCTTTCAATATCCCTGTCCGTTTTCTTTCATCAAGTGCCTGCTGCAAACGAGGATCATTTGCATCTACTATTCCTGCTCTGCCATTTGCACAAATTTCTTCTCTGCTTCTTCCAAACATTTTACACGCAGCCGGATTTGCAGAAAATATCATTCCACTTTGATCTGTCAAGAGAATTGCTTCTCCGCTATGTTCAATCATTAAAGAATATTCTGCTTCATTCTCATAAAATGTATTCTCTGTTCGTGTTCGTTGAATCCGTTCTCGTTCTACCATTCTTAATTTAGTGCGTAATGTAAAGAACAGCAGTGTTGAGGTAAGAATAACAAAAAAGAATCCTTTATACGTTTGCAATATGTTAATCGTGGTAACATCCGTTGAAAACAATGCCAGAAAGCGATCAGAAAAGAAAATCCAAGATCCGGCAATAATTAGGTAGATTACGGCGGTTTGCAGAGGAATGGAGGATGATTTAGTTTTCATAGAGGCTCACCTTTTACTACCTATTAAATATAAAATCCAATGTCCCCAAAGCAACAACATGTTTATCTTAATTTGATAATCATTACTTCATTTGTATCTCATTTTGAAGTTTCGGAAAATATTGAAAAACTTTTCTTATTTCTCCCATAGCATTACCAAAAATGTATGGAATGATATGAACAACGTCAACACAAAACCATTAGTTATTCTTATCGTTTTCAAAGTAAACAGACAATAACATCCGACATAGGAACTCTTCAAGATTAATTTCTTTTGCTAAAATACCATCTGGTGCAAATTTATAGTGGATTAAAAATCCATCTCCATTAGAACTAAATAACAAAGGGAATTTGTATTAATTCACCATAGACGAGTCCATGCTGCATAGCTTCTGCAATTAAGTGGGTGGGACAACTGAAGACCTTCTGATCCATAGTCTGGAATCTTTTTGGTTGCGGAAGGCAAATATTTTTGAGTTCTTTAACGCACGCATAAAGCGTACGGAAACATTTTTCAGATGTCTCTGGGTGTTATCATTGTCTTCGATATTTGCGATAGAAATACTGGGTTTTTAAGAAAAGACATAATCTACAAGTTTATTTTTTGTAAGGGTATGCAATTTACCACGCACAATAATACGACCGTTTGTCAGAGGGAACTCTTCCGCACCTGAGTATTCAAATCCCTTGCATCTTTTTCAATTGCCGGTGTTATAAATTTTGTGCAAATATCTCGTTCAGACAGAATTGACGTATCCATTGATTAATTGATTTATGATACTTTAAAGTGCATTTCAACCACAAATTCAAATGATCTCTTAAGGTCAAATTGACGAAAATCTTTTTCCCGAAGTACTGGCTTCAACTGTGAATCAATCTGTTCATCTAAAGCCTTCAACCGTTTATCGGCCACGTTTAATTTATCATTACCCGGAATGCCTACTTTATATTTCACTAGTTCAATGAGTTCCGGTTCTCCAATTTTCAATCCACCTTTCAATACCGCAAAATCAATATCAAAATAATCTCTTATGGCGGGCTCACGTCGTGTTAATGCCGCTCTAAACTTTTCAGAATATGCTTCACGTTTTGCAATACATGGTAATTGAATTACAGAACAAGCCCGTTTACTATTTACTGGATTCAGCAAAATGGTGTGTGAATCATAGCTGTTGATTTTTTCGAGTAATGGCTCGCGAAGACTAACTTCAAATTTAATTGATTCTGCGTTACCGGTAATGAGTGAAGTATACTCCAAAGTAGCCAAGTATTGCATCGAACTATTTGCACCGGTCAAATCTTCTTTAATTCTAATATCCGGTAATTCTGTCTGTATTTTCTTAAACGCTTCTTTTGTTGGTTTAATTTTTTCCTGTCGATCTTTTCGTGTAGAATCAACCGGCATCGGTATTGTAAAGTCTAAATCTTCACTTAATCGGTAAAAATCTGCATGTACTTTTGCAAGACATGTTCCACCTTTAAATACCAAATCGGGAATAGTTGAAAAATATTCAAGAAGCAACGAACAAAAATAATCCTTTTCGATCAGTCGTTCGAGAAATTTCGTTTCGGCTGCTGTGTGGTTTACAGAAGCTCGAAATAGATCTGGGTCATTGTGAAGAGTAAAATATGACATTCTACCACTCTCCGTTGATAAGGATACCCCATTGACGATCAATGATTCCTCGCTTTGGCAACGATGGAATTAATGAAATAAATGATGTTGATGGTTTGAGCACTTTTCGGAATTTAGCTAACAATGTTTTTTGCACTCCCAATTTATCGAGCACGAAACCGATCCTACGCATCGTTCCTACATCTGCATATCTCAGAGTCACCTCAACAAGATCTTTTGGTAATACACGCTTAGCAGTAATTTCTTTTTCAATCCATTGATAAGCGCGAGGAAGTGTATTAAATCGGGACCAATCATACACGGCATCAAGCAACGATCTTCTCCGTGAAGAATAGAATCCGATTTCACCCTCTCTAGTTTTCATTTCTTCAATATCACCAAGACGGTTATCATTCACTTTTATCAATGTGATTGCAATTGAACCAATCGCACGCTCTTCTGACAAACGGTTATTGTAAACATACATTCGCGTAGGAATTTGTTCGTCAAATCCGTACCGATTAAAAGCGTTCGGACCACAAATTTGGTACTTCCCTTTTTGATCTTCAACTAATGTATTAATAGCAAGTATGTCCGTTGGACTCCATTTGCCGCCCAGCGGAAGTTTTTCCGGGACTAAATACAATCCACGGCGTACTTGTGCTATGGCACCAACACTGTTGAGTCGGTCCAATAGTTCTCTTTCTTGAACAGGCGTTATTTGTAAAAAATTTAACAGATCGCCAGACTGTAGCGTACGCTTCCCACGCATCTGAACATATGCAAATAACTGCCTTTCAAGGTTTCCAAGTCGCTTTTTCATGATTGTATTGTATTTCGCTCTAATTGTCTCACAGACAATTTAAGTAAAATAGTGTGCAATTCAAATTTTTTTGATATTCGAAACATGGTAACCAGAAGAATTCAATTCTGGTTTTGTTTCGGCTTAATTATCATTTCCAATTAAAAATAATGAACAGTAAGGATTATTGCACTCCAGGCATTCATTTCGTAAATTATAAAATCAGATTTTGTTCTGGTTGAAGTGGTTACTAAGTGGTTACCAATTCAGTAAAAACGAGGGGAATTTTTGTAGTTTTTCTTAATGTGTCTAGTTCAAACTATCGATTTTTCAAGAATTTTGTAGGAAATTAACCGGCGCGTTCGTCTAACGGTTAGGACGGAGCCCTCTCAAGGCTTAAATACGGGTTCGATTCCCGTACGCGCTACAAACAAAAACGCCGCGGAAAGCAGCGTTTTTGATTACCATAATCATATCGTTTGTTTCAAACGAATTTTTCAATTGTATTATACTGCCTTTACAACCACAACCGTCTGATCGTCGTGCTGCTCATGTTCACCAACAAATGATGCAAGTTCGTTAATGATATGAGTTTGGATTTCTTTCGATGTACTGCCAGAATATTTGATCAAGATTTCCTGCAATCGTTCTTCGCCAAAATCTCCGCCGGAATTATGAGCTTCGGTCACTCCGTCCGTTGCAAACAGAAAAACATCCCCCTTCTTATATACTATCTTTTTCTCTTTCATCTCAGCGGTAAAAACAGACGCGTTGTTCAATCCCAATCCGAGTCCGCGCGGTAATATTTTTTTCACGGTTTTCGTTTTGAACTCAAAGTGCCACAATGGCAAATGTCCTGCTCTTGATACGATTG
>DMPG01000398.1 GCA_003456055.1 Bacteroidota bacterium
TCATTCAGTCAAATGGCAAAAGCAGGAGTGTTGTGGACGAAATCTGAAATTACCGAAGAGAATGAAGAATATTTATTGAACCTTCCCTATATAATACAAGAACACAATATTGTATTTGTCCATAGTTCGCCCGATTATCCGGAAGAGTTCCGTTATTTATTATCTCCGGAAGACGCGCGCGAAAGCTTTGATTATTTTTCAACTCCATTGTGTCTTGTCGGGCATACGCATCGTCCTGTTATTTTTTGTGAAGATGCTAGAACAAAAGAAATAACGCAGGAGAAAAAATTCATTGTCAATGTGGGAAGTGTTGGTCAGCCCCGGGATGGAAATTGGAGAGCATGTTTTGTAATCATGGATACAGAACAATACACATTAGAATTTGTACGCGTTGAATACGATGTAGAATCAGTGCGTCGAAAAATCGAAGCGAATGGGTTACCTCAAAAATTAGCAGATCGATTATTGGCGGGAATGTAGAAAAGATCAACAACCTACACACAAAGACACAGAGGCGCAAAGGAATCGTTGGTGGGAATATTCAGAATAATTGTTCTTCTCATTCAATCACCACTTCATACACCACAATCGGTTTATCAAGTCCTTTCACAAGAATTGGTTCGCGCGTTCGAGTTGGGATTGAGTCTTTGATATAGCGGTATGTGGTTTCCGAGATCAAAATTCCTTCCANNGCACCGGCGCGTTTGATTCCAGCCGCTGTGAAAGATTTACCGGCGAGCCGATCACGGTGTATTCTTTCCGTCGTTCCGACCCAAGATCGCCAACCACAACTTCTCCTGTGTTGATGCCGATCCGGATCTGCAGCGGAAATTTTCCTTTTGCCGTCCATTGCTGTTTCAGCTCTCTGCATTTCTTTTGCATTTCGATCGCAGCGTTTACACATCGCAGCGCGTGGTCTTTCTGCTCTTCGGGCGCGCCGTAGAAGACCATCAGCCCATCGCCGATAAATTTATCAACGGTTCCTTCGTATTTGAAGACGATCGCTGTCATCGCTTCAAAGTATTCGCTCAACGACGCGCTGATATCTTCCGGTGTCATCGTGGATGAGTGTGTCGTAAAACTTTTTATGTCGCTGAACATGATGGTCACTTCCAAACTTTTTGGTTTGGTCATGCGCAATTCGGGATTCTCCAGCATTTGTTTTACGACAGCGGGAGGGAAATACGATTCAAATCGTGCGCGTAATTGTTCTTTTTCTTTTTCTTCGGTGATATACCGGTACGCTAACACACTTCCGGTTGAAAGCACGATCGAGATCATCGGATGGATTATTGCCGTAATGATATTATAGTATACAAATGCTGTATAGCTTATTGCTCCGTAGGAGAATAACAGCCCAAGCGAGGAAATTGTATATACGGATGAAGAGAATTTGTACGAGAAGAACATCATCAGCAGTGCTAACAAGATCTCTGTCCCAAGGATGAATGTGAACGGCAGCCGGCGGATGAAATTATCCGTGAGAATAGTATTTAAAGTATTGGCATGAAGTCCGACGAGCGGAAATGATTGTTCAAACGGTGTCGGACCGATATCGGATATTCCTGTTGAAACATCTCCAACGAACCCTATCGCACCGGAATACCGTTCTGCCAATGCCTCAACTTCATCACGATCTTCTGCCGCTTCCAGTAACGAAACAAAACTGATATGGGTCATCCGTTCCCACGGACCGATCCAGTTGATGATCATATTTCCTTGTTCATCAATCGGAATGNNGTGATTGAATTACCACCCTCCACGATGATATTCTCCGGCGACACTTTCATGATATCACACGCAAGACGAAAGACCATGCTTGGATAAAATGAATTTTTGTATCGGATCACGAGCGGAACGCGGCGAAACACTCCATCGGCATCAGGGTTGACACTGATGAACCCAACGCCTCGAGAGAGATGGGAAAGTTTAGGCCATGTTAATAATGTAGCACCGGAACGAAAAAAATTTGCCGTATCGGTTGCGCGCAGTGTCCAATCGGTAGAATCAAGATATCGTACTTCATCAACTTCAAGCCGTGGAAAGGTACGCTGGTCTTTCAATTCGAATGCAACGGGAAAATATCCTCTGCCGCTTAGTTGAACTGCTTCCAGCAGCAATGTATCATCGATCGTGTTCAAGCGCTGCGCGAAAATTATATCATAGGCGATCGCGGAGAAATCAATTCTTCGCGTAACATCGAATAAGTCGGCATGCAAACGTCGTGGAAAATAATAGCTCAATTTTTTTATGCTTGAGTTATCAATGTCAATGTGGACAATGGCAGAATCATAGGGAGAGGGGCGGATCTTTTCGCGGAGCGAAAAAAGACGGTCAATCGTTTGGCTGTCCCAGGATTGGAACACCGTTGGGAAAATTCCAAATAAGAACGTGGTAACGCCAAACGCAGAAAGGACGAGAACAATGGCGGCACGAAGCCGCCTGATTTTATTTGTGTTCAATCGTTATTGTTTTGCTGTAAAAATTATTTGCAGAGATCTCCGTTGCAAGCGTTGCAATATCGATCCGGTCAATGTCAACGGCATCTGTTTTCGTTCCGCGGACGTTTCCTGCAATACTGATGGGTCGTTCGGCAAGTGTTGAATACGTACGGTATTTCTTTTTGATCTCTTTAATGTCGGTGATTATTCCTGCAACCAGATCTTTTTTGTTTGTTTGAGCGGCGTCGGAATATTGTCGCAGTCTGTTTTCCAGATCGGTCAGCCGTTCCTGTGAGGCAAGGATATAGAACGTTTCGTCGCCCGTATTCTTATCCAATTTGAACCAGCTCCGTCCTTTCGGGATATAGAAATTCTTCTCTAACTCCATTGGAGCATCGAATGAATAGGGATACAATACCGATAGTTCACTGGTCGAACTTTTGTGGATCACATAGACATACGATTTCTTCAGCAGATTGACCATCATCTTAAACTCTTCACCGGAATGAAGAATCGTGTCGCGTGTAATCGTTGACAAACGTCGTCCTTCACCGGTACCAACCTTTGCAACGAATGACCATTTATAGTTGACGTTCTCTTCCGTGTCGCTGTTTTGCATTGCCGCATTGGCCATGGTTAGTCCGCCAACGAAGAGGAGAAGGAAGAAAGTGTTGAAATAAAACTTTTTCATGGTTGGGCCTTCAAAGAAATTATTAATGAGGAATTAACGAGATTGTCAGATCTTTGTCATACGTTCCCTGATTGCGCGTGGGATGTTGGTTGCCGTTTGTCTGCCGCTTTACTTTTTCTTCAACATAATCCATCAATTCACCGATCGTCACGGTATAGTCGTTGTTGAAATCAGCTTTTCCCTTCATGCCATCAAGAAGATAATACGTGAATACGCCATGACCGAATTTTTCAAGTTCCTGAGAAACTTCGCCTGCCTGGCTTGCGGTAAAAACAATGACACCTTCTTTTGACTTTGACAGGTCTGTGAGGTATTGATTGATCAAGTTATCATCGGTTGCACTCATTCCGCGCGTTGCAATATCAGTGCTGATCCCACCGCTATGACATGCATCGGTGAAAACAACGACGCGCTTTGAAGGAATGTATCGTGTCAATGCGGTATTCACATCCCACATCGGGAACGCAGTGGTTTCCAATGATTTTGGATCGGTATCATAACAGAGCAGATAATTATTAATCGGATTTGCGGGCTCCGGTGCACCGTGTCCCGCAAAATAAATAACAACTAGATCTTTATCAACGGTTTGTCGCAAAAATTTATTGAGCGCCAATTTAACATTGTTCAATGTTGCATCTTTGTTCAACAGGATCTTTACACGTTCTTCTTCAAAACCTCCGCCGGCTGATGTCTTCAAGAATTCCGCAAACGTACGGGCATCTCTCTCGGCATACGAAAGATTTGGTATGCCAGGGTTTAGATATTCTGAAACGCCGACCACAACTGCCCACCGCTGCAGTTGTCCGGAACTGTTTTTAATCGGTTTATCGTCCGATGCTGTTGAGATCGGTGCGCCAAGCATTCGGCGAGTGATGTTGACTATCTTTCGGACCTTTTCTCCGCCGCGTCCATTCACCATTACCTGGATCTGGTTGAGTCCTGCTGAAAGTGAAAGTTTTTCCGAACGAAGTGTTCCGGCCGGTTTTTTCGGCAGATTTTCTTTCTTGGCAATTTCTATCGTATTCAAAACAACACTGTANNAAAATCAAGCCATATCTTGAATTGAAGATCGACCGACATTTGATCTGTCTCAATGCTTTCTTTCGGATTGACCAATTCTACCGATGCATCTTTTGCCAGTTTTGTTATTTTCAATTCTTGTTTTACACTGTTGCTGTCCATATCAACTGCGGAGACGACAACCGTATTGATTCCGGAAACCGTTAATGGAAGTATTGTTGAAAATGAGACCGCAGAAAACGAAGAATCAATTCCTTTTCGCTCTTGAGCTGTTGCAGCAGCAGTTGGAACGACCGTTCCATTCACAGTCACTTCTCGGATCTGATTCTCATCGGAGATGATTCCGGATATTTCCGCTTCATTCGCATAGAGCCGTAGTGGTTCGGATGCGTCGTTGTACGGTTTACTAAATGTAATGACCGGTGGAGTGACATCTTGTTTCTTGTCGAGCATTGTATCAGTTCGAATCTCACCGTTCCGACCGCTGGCAGCAAGAATGGATCGTTCTTTAGAGACCGCAATGACAACAGGAGAGAAACTTGTGTCGACAACGGATTTAAATATTTTCAGTGATGCAATATCCCAGAACGAAATGGCAGCAGAAGCACTGACCAAAAATTTGCTGTTGGGATGAAACGCAATTGATGTTACGGCACCGTCACGGTTTTTCATCGATGCAGCCGCTGTTCCGGTTCGGGCATTGAAGAGCGAGATCGTAGAATCCAAAAATGAAGCGGCAAAATATTTCCCGTCATCGCTGCACGCTAACGCGGTAACGGCGGATTTATTTTCTTTGAATATTTTGATGACGCTAAACGCAGCCACATCAAAAATAACGACTGAACCGTCCGAACACCCGGCGAATACACTTTTACCATCGATCGAAAATAAAATGGAAATGATCTCTGCGTTGAGCGTTGGGAATTTCCCGATCTGCTTTCCGGTCACATAATCCCACATTTTGATCGTTTTGTCATATCCACCGCTGATCACTCTCCCTGCGGCATCAATATCAATGCTTCGAACACTTGATCCGTGTGTAAATGTGTTGATCAGACCCGGTTTTGTGTAATTCCAAACAGAAATTTGACCATCAGGTGTTGCGCTTAAAATGTTTTTGCCGTCGACGGTAAATGCAATTGCGTATGATTTAAAATTTCCTAGCGGAAACGTATTTTTTTCCGCAAGGGTTACCGGGTCGACAATTTTAAAGGATTTATCGGCCCCGCTCAGTCCCAGCAGATCGCCGCTTCGACTTAGTGTTGCAGCAAAAAATGTAGAATTTTGGATGGAATTTTTTGCCAACGGCTGCAGAAAGATAGTTTGCGAAGGTACCGGAAGTGAACAAAGAATTGAAAGGTAGAACAGAGAAAAAGTTTTCATGATTATGCCTTCATCGTATAACCTTTATGGGTGAAAGATGGAAAAATTGGTTTATTTTGTCAAGGAGAAAGGACACGCAGAAAGGTCAATTGATTATAGTAGCACTGTTTACTATATTCCTACGCAAAACATTAGAGTATTGTAATCATTCAACGTGCATTTGATCGTTTCTTAAAAATTATAAAACCTTGCGAAGGTTCAACAAAATTATTTCATAACCTTCGCAAGGTTGCTTGCAGTTTGTCCAACGGACAGCAGCACGAGGGAAGCCAGATGATATATTGGTTTCCGAATAATGTTTTCA
>DMPG01000403.1:0-1396 GCA_003456055.1 Bacteroidota bacterium
ATATAATCTACACCGATATCTGCAATATAGTTCATATGAGAGAAGATTGCTTCACTCTGTTTCGTACTCCAGGCAACGCCGGCCGGATTATAATGGACGGCTTCGATACCGAAGGAGTTGGCTACAGTAGAGCCACCCATTGCAATATCCCGGCCTCCAACAGGGATCAACAACATTGGCGCTGCGGAAGAACCCGCTTTATCTCCTCTGCCGGCAACGCTGACCTGAGCAACCATTACGGCCAGCAACAACAAGACCAGCGAGGATTTGATAAGAGTATTATTCATTGCACTCTCCTTAATTGAATTTATTTTTGTCTTCATTTTTATCTCGCTGTGGTTTAGTAGTTATCCAAAAATTGTTGTTCCATAATGATCGCGGATTTCAGTATTTTTACTCCAAGACCCTGACCGTTTACATTCATATCAATGTGGAGTAGATAGATACCGCTAGCAACCGGTAATCCTTTATGGTTCGTAAGATTCCATTCCATAAATTGTTCCGGACTATCTTTAATGATTGTTGTTACCAATGAACCTGCAAGATTGAAGATACGAATGGTCGCCTGCTTCGGTAAGTGATTGATCGTCACAAATCGTGACTGACGATTCTTTTCGGACGTATTCACCGCATAATACGGATTCGGGAATACATTCACTTTGCTTACTTCAGCTTTTGCGGCAGTAGTATTGTTCAGATCGATCGCCCGTAACGTGAAGCGGCGGATATCACCGATCTTGATCGATTTGTTCATTGTAATTCTGATCGTCGTGCCGTTTGCCGGCGGCAGGGAGTTACCTGTTTCATCAACAAATGAAATATTCTTCAGCACCCAGTTAACACCATTGATCAGGCGACCTTTAATAACGTTGGAATTATTAGGAACATTTCTCCCTTGTGCATTTTTAATCAATGTCCGATAGTATGAAATATTATTATTTGATCCATCAACTGTATCGACAACACCGGTGATCAGGTCAAATACATTTTTCCCATTCACAAGTCCATTCGCCGCATCAACATTCCACAACGTCTCTGTCGGTGTGGTAGTGATGATCGGCCAAACTCTGGTGGTATCTCTAAAGATAGCGAACGCAACCGAATTATATTTAGCGTCCGGCGGTGAAAAAGAAGTCAATCCGCGGGGTAATGTAACCGCATAGTTTGAATCACCGGGCAGGAATCGAATTTCATANNGCCTGCCCATGCCGAAAGCGGACCTGCTAAACTGTATGTTTTTTCTGGATTCGGAACATTCACAACAGCTCCGGTCGTCGGTGCAATCTGTTGAGCTGATTTCGCTCCGATTGGAGCCGGACTAACATAGAACGCAACACCTTCTGTAGGAGCACGATTTGCTTCGTAGGTTGTTAGTGCCGGTAAAACCGCTGCCGGT
>DMPG01000403.1:1413-3636 GCA_003456055.1 Bacteroidota bacterium
ATCCGTTGGGTCTTAACGTTGTATTGATTGTCACATATAAATTACCTGATGTGAATTCATCTTTCAATGAATCCGGAATTGACCATGTATTATCAATGATTGAGTTGTTAACAATTGAGAATGTATGAACAACCGGACCACCATTTACATTGGATGCTCCGACACGAATATTTGCTGAAGTGATTGGACCGGAAAGCGATGCAATGTTGACTCGAGAATAAGAGACCTGATCTTTTGCATCATTAATGGTAAAGATACCCGACCCTTTAGATTTTCTAATGGCACTTGCCGTATCGGCAGGCAGCATGGTTGCTGTAACGGTTGCGTAGTCAGTACTTCCGGTAATGTTCTTTACTACCGTATAGGTACGCGTTGATGCTCCTGAACCGCCATACCAAATATCATAGGTTCCGCCAACTTGGACAGTAGGATTAAATACTGTAATACCTACTGTTCCATCGTTCGTTCCTACCACCATTTCCGAAGCAACCGAAAGCGTATCATTAATATTGTATGGTAATACAATACCCGGGTTCGGAGAATGCGGAATAACGGTAAATACGTTAGCCGAACTTTCGAACGATTTTGTTACGAGCAGCGGATCGGGATTGTAGTTATATCCCGTAACTGCAAAGTAGAATGGTTGTCCATTCACCAACGGTTTGTTCCGAATAGCATCGAGTGTAATGTACAAGTATCGAACTATTCCTGAATTTTTACCCAGCTGAACCGGTGTAACAAGTACTTGTCCTGATCCTTCATCAAACTCTTCCTGCGACACCGTTGCAGGATCCGTAATAAGATCATACGTTGCTAGTTTTTTAGCACTCGTTAACGGAGCCGTAGCTGAAGGAAGCTGATAGATATTGTATCCTTCAAACAAGAACCCTTTTGAGTTAGACTCTTCAGTTGCTTTTAAAGCAGCTGCATCTGTATCCCATTGANNTGTTGTCTTTACAGCGGCAGCATCGGTATCCCATTGGATGATAATTCCTTTGTCCAATTCAACAACCGTTACCTTTGGTGCAGGCGGCGGTTTTGGCAGATCGAACAGATTATTATAAGCGGCTTGCGCTGTTTTATCATAGAATTTCAACACCGAAACACTTGCTAAATTATCAGAACCAACACCGGCAATAATAGCCGATACTAATTCCTGCGTATCACCGATAGCCATATTAAATGGTCCGGNNTCGACCCATCCTGTTTTTTTGGTTGGATCTCCGTTTAACCAAAATGACGATGGTAATCCTGTCAGTGGATTGTTCAACGCAGGTGGATCCGGCGGTCCTTGAGGTGTTGGGGGCAAACCTCTGAACATTTGGTACCATTGAATTGAACCATTGATCGAAAATGGCGGATCACTATACGTACCGCCAGCTGCAAAATAAATAAATGAAGTCATTGGTAAATTGCGATACCCCTGGCGATATTTAAGATCGAATACAGCGCTATCACCCGGCGACGGTGCTATCGGGCCTTGAAGAAAATCATACCCGGATGCCGGTGGAGCTAAATTGAATTTTCGATAATTAGCATCGAGAGTCTTTGAGTTATAGACATAACCCAAACTAAGGTCAACATCACATCCTGTATAATCATCACCGGAATCACCAAGGTCTGGATCTGACCATTGACAGAGATACATGTTGTTGATCATGGAAGTTGCCGGTGCCGTAGCAGTCCCTTTGTAAATGATCTTGAATTTTTTGAAGATCATATTTCCAAGTGCGTCTGTTCGATTATAACCCCAAATTGTATTTTGAACTTCAAGTCCGAGTGCTTTCGTTTTCCATGGAGACTCTCCAGTTCCAATATCATTGTTAACACTCCAGATCACCTGATCAGCATCCGCAACACCGGGAGTTTCACCGTCAAGCACTAGATTATTGTTGACATCTTCACCATCATCTAAAACACCGTTTCGGCGACGGTCATCACCTGCGGGATATGTATCGTCTTCACCCCAATCGATGATACCGTTACCGGCACCGGTAATTTGATTTGCCGGATCCAAATAACCAACATCGTAGAATGGAGCACCTTTCTGCGCCGGCCATTCTCTCCAATCTTTTTTATATTGTTCACGTACTGCCGAGATCTGACCATCGGTCACTGAAGAAAGCGGGACAGTATTGACCTCCGCGGCATCCTGGCGAAGATCTGCCGTTGCATAATCTTTGCGAATACGCCAACTGCGAACATTAACATCCGCCGGGTTCT
>DMPG01000156.1 GCA_003456055.1 Bacteroidota bacterium
TTAAAAATCCCATCCGAAGAAAAATTGATAGAACAACCCTGTTTGAAAATTATTAAAGTCATCGAGGATACGTTTACCGATATCATACCGTAAAACTAAAAAGCCGCCAATATTCCACCGCAATCCTGTGCCAATACTACCAACGGTCGATCGATATTTTTTATCCCACGCTGAACCTGCATCAAAAAATGCAGCGGCGCGAAATGACCCGAGTCCAAAATTTGCAAAAGGAAATTTTATGGCAAATTGATCGACGAACGGAAATCGAAATTCATGGCTCATGATCCATAATTTATTTCCGCGGATCGACCATCGGGGCCAGCCACGCAAGTCCCAGCTTCCCCCCATAAAGAACCGACGCGCCTCCTTCCCTTCGTTCATCATCAAAGTAAAACGTGAAGCAAGCGCGGTCCGGTCACCCGTTCGATTATAAATTCTATAATCTGCAATAGCAGTATAATAGCCCACATTGCCGTATTGAACATCCTGTGTATATGCAAAGGTTGTTAAAAAACGTGAGCCATCGATCGGTCCTGTCTGCAGCCATAATGAATTGTCATGCACGAATGTCAGCGAGTTGGAAAGTACCAACGCTTTCCGTGGACGTAAATTAATATAATTATCCTTATCCGAATTACTGAAGCTAATCGCACTTTCAATGCGCTGGAATTTTGACAAAGGATAACTCAAAACAAAATATCCGCCAAAATTCCTTTCGTAATAGAAAAGATCAGGATCTGTAAGATCGTACCGGCGACCTGAAAAGTGGAAAATGCCCGTTGCATAATTCAATCGCTGGCCTAGTGAAACACGGGTCACTGCAAGATTAAAACTCTCCAGAAATTCATCCGATGATTGCGCGTTGTTATAGAGCAGAAAATAATATTGATCGTTGCCAAGTACATCACTGATCGCCAGCGCTGCTCCGCCGGATGTTCCAAAGACAGGATCGGCTGAGACCTGACTTTGCGCAATATCCAATGAATATTCACCCTGATATTGCTCAAATTTAATCGTTGTATCAGCTGCGATATTCTTTGGCACCCAAGAAGTAATGCGATCGGCCAAAGCAAATTGATGTTGGATTGGCGAAGAGTCGATTACAGCAGAAACATTCTGTAAAGTATAGATCTTAAAACTATAATTTTCGAATCCGGAAAAGATGATCTCATCCGAATCGGTCCATCGGGGATCGAACGCCGCATTTGTAAAATGGGTCACCTTCTTCATCGAAGAGAGATGTTGCCCAATCTGATCGGTGGGGATCGTCCAGATATTTTGCGCTCCATCAAAATTTGATGTAAACAATAGATTTTTTCCGCTGTGGGAGAATGACGGAGAATAATAGTTCTCCATTCCGCGGGTTATCGGCAGGATCACTCTTGAATTCACATCAATTTCAAAAAGATTGTACACATCCGATCGCTCAAATTCCGTTCTATCCGAGCTAAAGACGATCTTCGTTCCATCGGGTGTCCACGCCGGATCGCGGTCATCGTATGAATCGTTCGTCAAACGGGTCAATTCTTCCCGCGGCAGATCCAATACATAAAGATCCATCTTTCCCGATTTATCATTTGCCGAGAAGGTAATTTTCTTTCCATCCGGAGACCACCCGGGTGAAGCATAGACAACAAGATTTGAGAATTGAAATGTTTTTATGAGATTATTTTCTTTTATACTATAGAGATGAAGAGCGTCTGTCTCCCCTTTTTTGGTAATAAACGCCAGTATTCCATCCCTTGAAATATCCAATTTACTTTGAAAGACGTGAAATGATTCAAACTCATCGTTCTGTTCACCTTGAATCACCAACTGCGGCTCTCGTTCATCGTCGGTTTTTCCATCGAGATTCATTTTATAGATGGATGTATATCCGGTAAAATTTCCGATAAAATATATTTCACGTTTATCGCCATTTCGATAATACACAGGTTTTGTGTTGAATCCTTTCTTCACTACAGTCTTTGAAATTTGACTGGCATAATCACTCGACGATAATACAGGATAATATTTCTTTTTGAAAGCATACATCCATTCTTCGTCGAGTTCTTTATAATCCTTGTTAATGGTTGCCTTCATCACTTCACTGAATGAGGAACTTCGCCAAAAGTTTTCCATGAGCAGCATCAATTTCTCTTCGCCGTACCGTTCTTCGATGTACTTTAAAATATATTGTCCCTGTTTATACATCAGGAATGTTCCATAGATCGCTTCAATATTCTGAAGCGGGACGATATAATTATTCAATACCGCATCGCGGATCAACATCTCCGATTGATCGTCTTCGGTTGTCGACCATACTTCGGCAAGACCTTCGGTGAACCAGAGCGGCGGCATTCTATCCTGCGGCAGACGGTGGTCAACTAAAACGCGGGAGACTTTGCTATGCATGAACACATGCACAAGTTCGTGGCGGATAACATGTCGAAAACGGGAGAGAGAACCATCGGCGGGAATGACAACTCTTCCTTTAAGAAATTCAAAAAAACCGCCGACACCTTCAGGAATGAATCCGCCGGTGGTGTTTGTCTGTTGGAAATGAAGATGCGATGAATAAAAAATGAGCGGGACGCGGTTATTCAGCGAGTGGTTGAATCTACTGACATTTTGTTTGTATGCTTCTTCCGCAAAGAACGCTCCTTGGTGAGCAAGTTCTTTCATTTCGGGATAATAATAAATGTCGAAATGTTCGGTGCGGAGAATTTGCCAGTCGAATTCTGTGTATTGAACTTTGTTATGCCCGAAATAGGAAAACTGCGCAGAAAGCGGAATAACGATTATTACAATGAAGAGAATATGGATACCAGTTCGTTTCATAGTAGAAGTTCACTTCTTCTTGAAACTACACTTTGGCGGACAAAGTTGCAACTATACAATTATAAACGAATGACTTTACTGTTCTTCGACAGTTTAACTGTCAACGAAATTCCTGTCCGAGAGTTAAACTCTCGGACAACAATATTAAATACATCACTAATGCTCAGACTTTTGTTGTCGGCGCGACAAAGCCAAACTTCCAAAGCCTGATATAA
>DMPG01000388.1:0-1514 GCA_003456055.1 Bacteroidota bacterium
TCCAAACGAATACGAAGCAGAAAAAGCGTCGAACAGTTATCTGATGTCGGTGATCGCTGTGATGATCGGTCTGCCGATGCCGGTGATCAATCTTATTGCGACAGTTATTTTTTTTCTTGCCAACAGACGCGCATCATATTTTGTCCGGTGGCATTGTACGCAGGCGCTGTTATCCCAGGGTTTCACCTTTCCGATAAATGTTGCAGGAGTGTATTGGACATTATCAATCGTCTTCGGTGCAAATACGGTCTCGAACAGCTATATTGCATACATCATCACCATCATTGTTTTTAATCTTGCAGAATTTATTGNNATGGTGGCTCTTCGGTCCTCTCACACATCTTTTGATCAAAGCTTGATATGAAGAAAGTCCTTACGCACGCATTTTTCCTTTCCATTTCGTTTTTTGGTATGTGGTATTTGCTCGGCCTGATCGATTATCGAAGCGCCTTCAAAATTGAAGAACTGACCAAAGAGAATGAACAAAAATTGGGAAGACTGATTCTTGATGCGGTTTCCCAAAGCAATAAAACGATCACGAACGACAGTATTATTGCAGTTGTTGAAGGGATGAAAAAAAGGATTTGTGAAGCGAACGATATTTCCGATTCTACAATTACTGTTCACATCGCGGCGGTCGATGATGTGAATGCATTTGCACTCCCCGGAAGATATCTTGTGATCTATTCCGGGTTGATCGAATACTGCAGATCATCCGATGAATTAGCAGGGGTGATCGCGCATGAAATTGCACATATGGAACATGACCATGTGATGAAAAAAATGGTGAAAGAGATCGGTCTTGCAATGGTTATCTCGCTCAGCAGCGGTGAATCCGGTGCGGAGATCGTCCGGCAGACAGTAAAAATGCTTTCGTCGACAGCGTTCGACCGCGAACAGGAGAGTGAAGCAGATGCAACCGGTGTTCATTATATGGCAAAAGCGGATATCGATCCACAGGCAAGCGCAGATTTTCTCTTCAGACTTTCGCATGAAAAGGAGAATATTGCCACACGGTTTGAATGGCTGAACACCCATCCGAATTCTGCAGACCGCGCAGCAGAGGTTTTAAAACTCAGAAAGAGAGAAACATTCACAGCACGTCCGGCGAGTGATTCACTTTCATGGAAAAAATTTCAAAAAAATGTCCGTGTGAAAGCAGAAGAAAAAGATTTGTTCTAATTTCTCTAAAAATATTCTACCCTATTCAATAATCGTTAGGAGATTACCGTTCTATGAAATCAAAAATAGTGATCAGTTTTTTACTTTGCACCGCCGGACTCTTCGCACAATTCTTAACTCCGCTTGAGCAATCAAACTATACTCAATTAACAATCAATGCAGAATTGGTAAAGTATATTCAATCTGTAATTATTCAGTCACCATGGATCACCATGGATACCTTTGCGTTCTCCGTTAAGGGAAAACCGCTTCCCGTGGTAACGATCTCGAAAGGGAACCATAAAGACAAAATCAAAGTATTGATCTTTGCACAACAGCATGGAAACGAACCG
>DMPG01000388.1:1575-4313 GCA_003456055.1 Bacteroidota bacterium
CAAATGAATCCGGACGGAAACGACATCAATGCTCGGCGTAATGGGCATGGAATGGATCTGAACCGGAACCACATGATCATGACGGAACCTGAAGTGATCGGACTTCATGAATTGTACGTAAAGATCGATCCCGAAGTGACATTGGATGTGCATGAATACAGTCCATACGGGAAAGAGTGGAAGGAATATGGATATCGAAAAAATTCTGAAGAGACGATCGGGCTTATGACCAATCCGAACACCGATGATGCACTTCGATCATTTCAAAGAGATGCGTTTCTCCCGTTCCTCTATTCATATATGCAGGAAAAAAAGGTGCGGTTTGGCGAATACACTCCGATGGGTCCGCCGAACAAAGAAAGGATGCGAAACAGCACCGTAGATATTAACGACGGACGCCAGAGTTTTGGGATTCTCGGTTCATTCTCATTTATCCAGGAAGGGATGAATGGTCTGGATTCGATCGATAATATTCGCAGACGCTCTGAAGGACAATGCATCGCATTGACCGGATTTATTACGTTTATGAATAACAATGCCGATACGATTCGAACAATGGTAAAGAAAGCAAAAGCAACACGTGCAGGCCGTACGGTAACCGCTATTCAAATGGATCATGTGAGTGATGGAGAAAAGGTCTTAAAATTCTCGTCGTATGACGGACTGCGTGATACGACGATCATCACCGCAAACTATCATACGAAAGTGGTTCCGCTGTTAACGGTGAACCGACCCAAAGGTTATCTCGTTCGGAAAAACGATGACCTGTTAAAAGATTTTCTTGTAAAACATAAATTCAACGTTGTTCAGTACAAAGGGTCGAAGGACGACGTTGTGAAACAGTATGAGGTGGAATATGATTCAACGCTGGTGATCGAAGAGTTTGTGATACCGGTAAAATCTGCACAGTTGAAAAAGGTTAAAATAAAAGCGGCAGATTATCTGTTCATTCCTATACAACAGAGACAAGCGCAACTGTTGATTCAGGCGTTTGAGCCTCAATGCATGATCAATCTTTTGCAATATGATCGATTTGGATATTTGATGAAAGACGGCAACAAGTATCCCATATTACGAGTTGAATCAAATCACTAATGCTTGCGCACCATTCTTAGCATTTTAATATTTAAAACAATAAATCGAAATAACTGCCATACCAAATTCGTTCGGAAAAATTTAGTTGTCGATGTCGGCACAGGCGGATAATAACTTTGTTCAAACGGTTTTCGAACACTCATGGTTTCTCCTCTGATTATTCCGGAACAATTCTCCAGAATGGATTTGCTTTAGCTTTGTACATAAACGCATAGTGTAAAAAATGTTTTATCCAATGGCCCGCCAATCCGATTTCTCCGGATGTGTAGCGCAGCGATCGACCTGTATCAGGATATGTTTCAAAATCCGGTATGATCGGATACATGGTCATTGAAACTGCTGTGCCGCTGAAAAAATTCGCTCCTGCCGATGCGATGCAAGCCGCTCCCATTCGCGCCATTGATGCTTTCCGCACAGGCTTTTCTGATTTACCATTCATCATATCGGTAATATTGAATGCAACTTGACGAGCCATAATACCGGAGGGCATTCCCGTTCTTGGAGGAGTAGGAAAAATCGGTGTTCCTTTCGTGCTTGTTAATGGTTTGGAGATGGCGTGCGGAGGAGCAAAAGCAATCCCAACCGCAAAAATATTTTTGTACGTTGGATTTTGATAAGTTTCCGGCCAATCCGATGGTTTCCATTGTTCAAAGGGTTTCTTTTCATAGTGAGCATCAACCATCATAAATCCACTCGGCGCAAAAAGGAGAGGTGTTATATCGTCGTTATTCTTATTGAATGCTTTCATTCCAACTCCGCTGAAGGGCGGAAGCAGCATCGCAAAATCATGTTTGACGGATCGTTGTTCACCTTCTAAATTTTCATACTGCGATTCACCTTTTTCCACAGCGTTGACATGCGCCTGCGTGATCCATTCAATTCCCCGCTCTGTGAATAATGATTCGGTAAAAACTCTGCTATGAGTAACATAGCCGCCACGCGGTATGAACATTCCGCCTATTCCAAAATCTCCAAGCTCTTGTTCGTTGGATATCCAAACGATCTTTGCTTTATCTCTAACGCCTTGTCTGCGTAATTCAAATTCAACATTGAACAAATACTCAAATGCTGCTCCTTGGCAGGTGCAATTTCCATGTCCCGTTCCAATAAGCAGCGTTTGTTGTTCTCCTTTTTTCATTCGTTCAATCGATTCTTTCAATGCGTGCGCAGTGTGTTCTGCGTGTGAAGAAGTGCAAACCGATAAACTATTTTTATCAGGACCAAGCCCAGGTGTTGCCCCAAAATTTAATTTTGGTCCCGTTGCGTTCATCAAATAGTCATAAGTAAGTTGTTCGTTTTCACCGGTGCGTTCTGGCGATGTATGTTCAACAGTTACATAGGGAAGAGCAGATGATTGATTTCCTTCGGGATGAATGCTAAGTGCTTTTGCCTGGTAAAAAGTAATTCCGGTTTTTTTGTACACCGGTGCGAGTGGAAAGGTGACATCTTCCGCTTTCATGTACCCCGTACCGACCCAGATGTTCGACGGAATCCAATTCCATTTACTATTTGGTGAAACAACGACAACTTCGTGATGATGACCGAGTCGATTCTTTGCATGAAGAGCCGCAGTTTGCCCGGCAATGCCGGCGCCCAAAATAAGCAGTCGAGCCATATTGATCTCCTTTGAAAACTTCGAAATA
>DMPG01000388.1:4394-9707 GCA_003456055.1 Bacteroidota bacterium
GCAATTTTTGTTGTCGTTGCCCAGTTTCGCGTCGTTCCTTTTTGGTGAAGGAGTTTTTCCAGTTTTACATTTGAAAAGGGTGAATCGTTGCCGCTAAACTTTGCGTCAAGAAGACAATAGAGTTCACACGTTCCAAACCGAAAGTCCATTCCTTTTACCTGTGTTGCAAGAACGGATTGTTGTTCAGTGCGATTCGGTTTCTTTTCGAGGAACATCACATAATATTTTGTCTTTTTCTCTTCATGTTCATCAACAAACGGATTTTTTGTCACAACCTTCTTCATTTCATCAGCAGAACGAACAATTACTAATACTTCATATTCAAGCGCGGCAACAAGCATTTTTTCGATCTTCTTTTTAAGCTTATCCATGTCCGTTGTTGTTGTGTCGAACAAGACGTTTCCACTCTGGATGAATGTTACAACATTCTTATATCCGCCAGATTCAAAGATCGCTTTTAGTGTTGCCATTGGGATGATCTTATGTCCGCCGACGTTGATGCCGCGAAGCAGTGCGATTGCTCTCATTTTTTTTGAAATTTGTAGTGCGATAGAAAATTCGTTCGGCAGTGTTTCGGAAATAATACATAGATGATGTTTGGCAATGGTGATGAATTTTCATCCATCACCATTCCTCCACATTATTATTTCAATAGCAACGTTTTTTTCAACTCAACCGTATTTCCGGCGTTCAGTTTAATAAAATAAACGCCGCTGGTCAAACCGGCTGCATTCCATTGCACCTCTTTCCATCCTGCAGTTTGTGTCTCGTTTACAATTTCGCATACTGACTGTCCGAGAGTATTATAGATAGTAAGGCGAACATTGGTTTCAAACGGAAGCGCATATCGAATCGTGGTTGTTGGATTGAACGGATTCGGATAGTTTTGTTCCAACAATACATTATCCGGAATTACGTTTGAAATCTGTTGAACCACAACAGCCGGTGCGTCGGGATCGATTGCAAGCGCTTGGATATCGGCTTTGCCGAGACTTCCAACAACTGCAGCTTTTCCTGTTGACGTATCAATTTTAATGAGTGTATTGGCTGCAGTTCCCATACCAGCGAGACCATAGAGAGTTCCCAATTTATCGAACACAATATCGGTAATAGCTGATCCGATTCCTGCGCTTCCCACCAAAGTGGAAAGTCCGGTTGCACGGTTTATTTTATAAATATTGTCCACTGCTCCCGAGGTATTGCGAAGAGACATCCACAATGTTCCATTCACAGGATTGAGAGCAAGTCCGCCGGGGCGCTGAGATGATCCGTTCGTTCCGATCAGTACAAGTGCGCCTGTATAAACGTTCACGGAATAGATCGTTCCGTTGAATGCACCGGTATATGCCATTGAATCATTGTAGAAGGCAAGTCCCTTCAAATTTGCAATAGAAGTGGATGATATTTGTTGAAGATCTGCACCGTCGCTGCTCATCCGATAGAATGCGCCGCCGGTTGAAATAGCATTATTGTATCCGATCAGTTCTTTCGTTTTTGGATGGATACGCAGTCCGTTCAACTGAAGTATACCGGTTTTCCGGATCAGAGTAGGAGTTCCGTTGCTGGTGTTGATCGTATATAATTTTCCTCCGTCCGTACTGCCTGATGCAGCATAGAGTGTACCGGGAACAGCACTTAGAAGTGGACCGGAGTATTCTTTTATAAGGGTTAATTTTTTCAGTATGATATTATTGTTTGGATCGAAACTCATCGACACCGGAGCGGAAGAGAATGCTAGTGTAAACGTATCGTTCTTTGTTGTGTTCCATACGTTGATAATTGTGTCGGTTCCACTCTGAAGAATAAACCGGAGTGATACCGGCATCTTCCATGTTGTGGCGGAAGACTGACCCTGCTGAATACGAACGAATACATTTTTTGCCGGTCTGTTCAAAACATATTTTACAGTATACTCCGGATGATTTGCCGCTTTCAACCACTGATCAAAGAACCAAGTAAGGTCTTGTTTCGTCCTTGAGTTCATTATCTGAATGAAATCATCAGTTGTGACCGATCCGTATTTCACCGAAGGATCTGTTCCGTATGCATACACTGCATCAAAAAAGACTGAATCGCCAAGTACTGATCGGAGCATATGCAGCACACAAGCCGCTTTATTGTATGTAATGGCAGTGTTGAACAATTGATTGTTGGAAGGGACATTCACCGCCCATTCGGGAACATAGATCGCCCAACCCGGATTCGCTCCAAGATATCCCGCCGCAACGGAGTTTATATGTTGTTGATATCCAACAGGTCCGAAATTGTGTTCGGTCCACAACGCATCACCATATGTTGCGAAACCTTCATTAAGCCAAATATCTGCCCACGTTGCACAAGTAATCATATCTCCAAACCATTGATGGGCATATTCGTGTGCCACCAATGATTCAGATCTATACCCATCCGGTGTCAGACTGGTGAGGGTCTGATTCTCCATACCTCCCCAAAGGAACTGCTGATTCAATGTTGCAAATCCGTTTTTCTGGAAAGGATGTTCTCCGAATAGTTGTGAGAATTTGGTTGTCATCGGAATGATTTTCGTCTTGATATTATTCAGCGCACTTACGTTTTCGCCGGTGTTCCAATAAAAGAAAATCGGAATACTGTCCAAAGGATTGGAAAGTTTTTTCCAGTACACAATATCGAGATTATAATTCACCTTGGATGAGATTACAAACAAATACGTAGAGACCGGTTCTTTGCTTACCCAGTGGAATGTCAGAGAATCCCCTGAGCGGGTAGTGTCTTTCAGTAATCCGTTCGATCCGAGTTTCACATTGCTAGGAACCGTTGCACGTAGTTCCATCGTTGCCTTATCGTANNGCTTACCCAGTGGAATGTCAGAGAATCCCCTGAGCGGGTAGTGTCTTTCAGTAGTCCGTTCGAACCAAGCTTTACATTGTTTGGAACAGTTGCATGTAGCTCCATCGTTGCCTTATCGTATGGTTTATCCCAGCACGGAAACCACCGACGTGCTCCTTCCGGTTCTGCATCTGTAAACACCATGCCATCGGTCCCGACAAAAAAAGCACCATCTGAAACTTCATTATGTCGATAATAGATTTGTACGGTAAGCGTCTCGTTTATCTGATATGTTTTGTTCAACTGTACAGTAAGAATGTTTGCAGTATGGGTAAATGAAACTCCCGCACGACGTACGGAATCTATAGTGATGGAAGAATTGACAGCATCGAAGGCAATGCTTGAAAGAACAGAATCTGCCTTTAATGTTATTGCAACAGAACCGTTGAATGATTTCGGGAATGGTGAAGAATAATTTTTGTATAGATTTAGTGTAAGTGAATAATGCAAAGCGTCATAGGTATGCTTTGGTGAACCGGGAGAAACTACTTTTGATAATCGTAACGGAAACGTGTGTTGCTGTTTTCCTTCAGAACAGATCTCGGCACCGGTTTTGATTTTTTCCTGTGCCTGAATATTTAGAATGAACGCAACGATGAGAAAAAAACTGTAAAGAGCTCTCACGAGAAACCTTTCAAAAAGTGATAAAGAATCCTGGGGAAGTAATCAGAAATAATACGAAGAAATTGGTAAAACAGTTACGGAAGAGTAAAACTATTTTTGTTTAAATATGAGACGGTATCATACGGAAGAGGGTAACAAGATTATCTTATTCAGATGCTCTGTTCAACACCTGCAGAAAAAGTTCGGAAGGCTGCGCGCCGGAAACGGCATATTTATAGTCGAACACAAAGAACGGAACGCCTCGCGCGCCGACTTGCTGTGCTTCATAAATATCGCTATTCACATCATCAGCGAATTGGTTGCTCGCAAGCATTGTGCGGGCCTCTTCAGAGTTCAATCCCGCTTCAACTGCAATAGCGATCAATATTTCATGATCGGCAGTATTTTTCCCTTCAGTGAAATATGCTTTGAACAATAACTCTTCGACAGCATTCTGAACACCATGTTTCTTTGCAAAATGCGAAAGTCGATGAGCATCAAATGAATTTGCGACAATCGCCTTATCAAAATCATATAGCAGACCGACTTCGCGTGCCATTTCAGTCACGCGATCGTTCATCTGTTTTGCCTGCGCAACGCTGATCCCTTTATGTTCTGCCAGGAACTCATTGATGTTCTTTGACGGATCGGTTACCATGGCCGGATTGAGTTGGAAGCTTTTCCATTCGATCTCAACCTGTTCCTTTTGCGGGAATTCTTTCAACGCCAGTTCAAAATTTCGTTTACCGATGTAACAGAAGGGACACATCACGTCCGACCAGATTTCTGCTTTCATAATTTGTTCTTTTCTTTGTTTCCACTCTGCGAGAGATCCTTTTTCAACTCAACATATTTATTGATGTTGTGCATCATTCCAACGCCGACAAACATCAATGCAACACACGTATACCCGAGCACATCATAATTTTTCAGCGCACCGCTGCTTGTCTGTACAATGATCATTCCTGCAAAGACCGATGCAATTCCGCCCGAAATTTGTTGAAGAGAGGAGCTGATACTCATGAATGCGCCGCGATCTGCTAGCTCCGGTATAGCAGTCATCAGCGTTGTTGCAGGTATCATTCGCGACATTATCCCAGCAAAGAGAAATACATTAATAAGAACTACTTCCCACAAAGGCGTTACCGAAAGATTGGTGTAAAAAATAATCATCCCACTTGCCACGATCGTCCCGATGGTGAAGACTCTGAATTTTCCGAACGTATCACTGATTCTTCCGACAATCGGGAGAATGATGATCGTTGCCATTCCCGTAAACATAAAAACGAGCGGAAGATTTTCCTGCGGGATCAAAATATTATTCACCAGAAATGCGCTGGAAAACGGCATCATTAAAAATCCGCCGAGCGATAGGAGCGCAGTTGTTGCAAAGGCTTTGATGTAAATCGGCTGCGAAATTGTTTTCCGTAGATGATTGAATGCATTGTGATCCGCCGGGCGCACAATAGAAAGATGCGTATCGATCGGTCTCATCAACCGCATCATCATCATCCCCGCCGGAATTCCAATACCGACAATAAGCATGAACGGCGCATGCCATCCGAAGACATTTGCCAAATAAATACCGAATGGAATGCCTGCTACTTGGGCGACGGCAAACGACATTTGAATAAATCCCATCACGCGGCTTCTCACATTTAGATCGAATTCGTCCGTGACAATGGCGAGTGAAACCGACGCGATTACACCGCCAAAAATTCCGGTGACGATACGTGCCAATAATAGAAAAAAGAAATTCGTAGCGATGCCGCAGAAAAACGTGCCAAGGATGAATCCCGCATAAAAGAAGAGTAGAAATTTTTTCCGATCGAATTTATCGGCGAA
>DMPG01000388.1:9719-12258 GCA_003456055.1 Bacteroidota bacterium
GTGCCAAATTGTGCAGGTGTTACATTCATGATGTTCATCAACATCGCACCAAGCGGTGCAATAATGATGAAATCTAGGATAACGGTGAACTGGATGAATGAAAGGACGGCGATAATGAATATTTGATAACGTGTAAAAAGCTTTTCTTTTGCCGGCACAGCTGTTTGATCTGTCATAAGGTTTTTCATACTGGTCAGGATGGTAATGTAGAGGTTTTTGTCCTAATTTCCTTGATAAAAGGAATCACATTATATCGATCATGTCAATTTTTCTTTTCCTGTTACAAAATATATCCCAGAAAGAACAAAGAGTGATCCAACGATCATGATCATCGTGATCTCTTCCTTCAGAAAAATATATCCCCAGATGAATCCAAAAACAGGAATGAGAAACGTAACGGATAATGCTTTTGTCGTCCCGAGATTGTTCAGCAAGCGATAAAAGATGACGTATGCGATGGCGCTGCATAAGACGGAAAAGGAGATTGTTGTAAGAACGATCTGAGTTGTTAATTCGGTGCGGATCGGAAAGAAATATATCAGCGGTAGAAATACTATTCACGCCACAAGCTGACTTCCGGTTGCTACGGCCGACGGAGCAATATCTTTTGCATGCACTTTTACATAGGTACTGGCGAGGCCGTACAGCATTGTTGCGAACACGCATGCCGCCATTGCGATGGTTGTCATCAATGTCAGTTCAAGATTTTCCGATCCACGGATGATGATGACGCCGACAATGCCCAGCGCAATGCCCGATATTTTCTTCGGCGTTACTTTTTCATTTAACCAGAGAATGGAGAACAATACGCCGAACAACGGCGTTAACGAATTGATGATAACAGAAATTGACGAAGGAAGATATAATGCTGCAAACGAAAACAATAAAAAGGGGATTCCGGAGTTAAGCAGACCGATAATGATATACCGTTTGAGATTTTTTAGAAGATCAAGCCGTTGATTTCGTATACGGAGATACAGTGTGAGCACTACTCCAGCAATCAACAAGCGCATATCCGCTGTTACGACGGGTCCTAACGCCGGTGAAAGAACACGCATAAAGATGAACGAACCTCCCCAAATTGCGGACAACGTAATTAACAGAATATAATCGAACAACATCATAGTATTTCCTTAATGGATAGACACTATATATGCTTTTCTTTCTTGTTGTGCCACCGAAAAATTGACGGAGAATTATTATTGAAGAATGACAGCGGGAGATGCAAAAGAATTTTGTGTGCAGACAAACATTTTTTCACAAAAGGTATTTATACCGGCTCTGCATCATTACCTAAAAGCCAGGTAACAGCCTCTTCGGTATTGTAATAGAACAACCGCACATTCACACCGCGGATATGAGCAAGATTTTCAGCGAACTTCAATCCNNCGTTTGCTATGCTCTGTATTCATATCGACATACGCAAGACGTATACCAAGGGTTTTTGCTTTATTGAAATTCTTTGTGATGACAATAAAGATATCGAATGTATCAAGACTCGGACCGGTCAAATGTTCTTCGATCAATACATTGGAGCATCGATGCTGAATACACGCTTCATAGATTTTTTCAAAATAGGAGAGAACATTTACCAGTGTGTTTTCTCCGGTGACCGTAACGTGAATGTATTTCTCTTTGAATTCAATATTGAGTGAATAATTCATACTAAGTATTTTCCGTGAATATCTTTTCAGATTAATTATTGATGTTACGCAAAACTAAAAAAATTGATCATGGTGAGCAAGGCGCAGNNCGAAGGACTCCTTCGGAGATGACCGCCATTTCTGCGCCGCGTCGAACCACTTTTACCTCTTTACGTAACGTGAGTTAATTATAAAAATAGTTGCAGCAAGGTGCAATACGCGAAACTACGTAGTCCCTTTTTTTATTGACAAACAGATTTAAATACGCGCAGATAATTTTCACCAAGGATCTTCCGCACATCGCTGTTGGAATATCCCCGCCTGAGCAATGCCATTGTAAGATTCGGCATCTTTGATACATTTTCCAATCCGACAGGCGTTAAAATTCCTCCGTCGTAATCCGAACCGATGGCGACGTGATTTATTCCCACGAGATTCTTGATATAGTCAATATGCTTGATAACTGTATCGATCGTGGCGGTCGATGTTGATGTGATGAACGTTCTGTGGAACACCACGCCTATCACTCCGCCTCCGTTTGCAATTGCTTTGATCTGATCATCCGTTAAATTCCGCGTGTGATTTCGCAATGCCCTCACTCCTGAATGACTTGCGATGATCGGATTTTTTGTTGTTAAAAGAATATCTTCGATCGTTTTTATTCCCGTATGCGAAACGTCGATGATCATGCCGAGAGAATCCATCGTTCTGATCACTTGCTTTCCGAAATCCGACAATCCTTTTGTTGTCGATTGCGCGTCCGCAGCTGATGTTGCCCAAGAAAAACTGTTGTTCCATGTGATTGTCATATAGCGTGCACCGAGATGATACAGCGCAGTGAGTTTTTCGAGACTGTTTTCGATCGCCGTACCACCTTCAACACAAAGAACGGCAGC
>DMPG01000388.1:12268-16082 GCA_003456055.1 Bacteroidota bacterium
GTTGTATTGCGGTTGAACTGTGCAATGCAGGTATCGTACATTTGTATCGTTCGTTGATAGGAAGTGGAGGCAAATTCATTCGGATCGGGCCACAACACGATCATCTGAGCATCGATCCCGCCGTCGATAAATCGCGGAATGTCGCTATGATTATTTGTATTGCGAATGCCCATCTGATATCCGTTGACCATCAATTCCGCAATATCATTGTGAAGATCGAAGACGAATGCACGGTGATGGACACTCGACAAAGAAAAATTGATATTTTGATTGTTAGCATTCGGAACAACAACAGAATCCGATTCGTAACCGATTTTTGAAGTTCTAACCATAAAATCTGCTGCATGTTTTTTACCAAATGAAGACAATGAAGAAAAACCACCGACAAGTACTGCATCGCCAATCCCTCCGCCATGATTGCCGTCCAATTGGATCATCTTATGCGTGATTGACTGTCCGTTGAAACGCAACGTGTAAAAAAGTACGCCGGCTGCTCCGTTACTTGTCCAGCGAACATTATATGTACCCGCTGAAAGATTGAAAGAGCGTTCTGAAATTTTTTGACCGACAATATTGTGGACAGAGAGAGTTACCTCTCCTGTTCGGTGCAGTGAAAATGGGATGATCGTTGACGGATTGAACGGGTTTGGAAAATTCTGCTGAAGTTCGAATTGTGCAGGTGTTAACGGGTTATTTTCAACACCGGTACTTTGAAATGTATACGACCATTTTCCAATTGAGTTTGTGTACACAAGATATTTTTCCGCGATATTTGCAGGATTAATGATCTCAACTTTAACAGAATCAATAAACGATGTTGTGGCTGAATCTCTCACCACGCCGCCGATTGTCACCGTTTGAGAAAAAAGCGGGATGGAGAAGGAAAAAATTAATACGGAAATAAATACAGACGAACGAAAGAGATTCATAAAAGCACCTGAAAAAAAATTCTACTAATATTCTACAGAATTACAATCGGAGAAGCAAGATGCAATAGTAACAACGGTGCCGCCCGTTGGAACTTTTCCAGCATTAAAAAGATCCTCTTTGGAATATCCAAGCGCAATGGCATTTTCCAGAATAAACCTAAACTTGCTTTGAACTATCATTGAATATATAACGGAATGTTAAATTAAAACAACAAAGAGATTATATACCACATGGCTAATATTATACAGAAATAATTACCTATTAATCATTTTTGCAAAATTTAACTGAAAAAATATTGGCGCAATATATGATACAATTAAATCCGAAAAAAAGGAATATTGTCAGCAGCGCAATTCTATGTGTCATCGAAAATTTTTAAAAATTCTACAATCAAATAAAAAATCACAAACACTAATATTTACGGAGATACAATGAAGAACAATAGTAAACTTTTGCTATTTGCAGTAATCTTGATGATGTCAACTCAAATTACGAGATCTCAAGGAGCCTTGGAGATATTCGGTTTTTACCAAGGCCAAGTAGTTAAGCAAAAGGGAGATCTAACAATTATAGCACCTTTGCCAATCGGTCCAGGGGGTAGTATTGTACCTACAACTTTAACTCAAGAACATCCTGATTTTACCGGATCAAATATCCAACAATTAAATCTATTTTTCCGAAAAGAATTATCCGGAAGTTTTACTTCTTGGATCAATATCCAGTTCTTAAATAATTTTTCGAGCCACTCAACATCAGGTAGCAATGTTGAATATGGAAAATTGAGTTTGGAAGAAGCTTGGTTGAAATGGGATTATGCCACTGCACTTTCAATAAAAGCAGGATATTTAATACCACGGTTCAACTATTTAAATGAAATCCAGAACCGCATGCCATTACTTCCTTATGTAACCCGACCTTTAGTATACGAAAGCAGCTTGGGCTCAACAATTAATATTCCTGCATTTGTTCCTCAAAAAGCATTTCTGCAGGCATCCGGATATATTCCTTTTGGATTGGTGACCGGTGAATATTCTGCATTCGTAGGTCAGTCAGATGTGAATTATCAAACCGAAGGTGTTGGAGGAAGTTTAGACAGCATCAATTTTAAAGCGGTTGGGGGAAGAATCGGAGCAAAAGTCAGCGATTTCCGGTTTGGTGTTTCTGCTACCCGAGACCGGGAAAAATCTGTTGCACTGAATGAAGATATTCTGAGAATGCGGTATGGTGCGGATTTTGGTTTCAACTTTATGAATTTTTTCGGAGATGCTGAATATATTTCTGTTTCACTCGACCCCGTGAAACCTTCAAAAGATCTTAATAAATCATTTTACTATGTCAATATCGGATACAATATTATTGAAGAAGCATATATTTTTGCAACCAAATCTCATTTAGAAGATAAAGAAGTGGATTACCTTGCAAAAGGAATTGATGGAATAACGGTTGGCGGAGGTATTAAACCAATTGAAACTGTTGTTGTAAAGATGGAATACTCAAACTATTCTACCAAAGATGGTATTCTGCCTATGCAATTTCCTGCCGGTCCCGGAGTCTTTTTGCCGGTAAATGCAGTAGTGAATCTTGATTATACTCAATATACACTTGGTTTAAGCGTTATTTTTTAATCCATCAATTTTATAACTCGAAAGGGAGGCTATTATTATGAATAAATATATTTTCATCACAGTATTATTGTTCTTGTCGGTTGGCATTAGTTCAGCACAAGTCAGCATTGTAGCAAACAAGTCGGTACAGGATAATGGTTTGACAACTTTAAAAGTTGCTTCAATATTTTCACTTGAGCAGGTGAAATGGTCAAGCGGCGATCGTATCGTTGTATTCGATCAAAATGGAGATGCAAAAAAAGATTTTTATGCTGGTATCGGAAAGGATCCGTTATCCATGAAAAAAGATTGGATGAAGAAACAATTAACCGGTGAAGCAAAAGCTCCTGAGACTTTATCGTCCGATGCAGATGTGATCGCAAAAGTCTCATCAACTCCGGGGTCAATCGGTTATGTGAATTCATCAAATGTTTCCAGCGCAGTTAAGGTTCTTCTGGAAATTAAATAAGGAGATTGTATGATTAGTTTTAAAGATTATTATTCCAATTCAATTAAGAACAAAGCTGTCCTCGCCTTTATGGGACCGCTTGTCTTAATTGTAATTTTTATTGCGATCTATTATCCTGCAAAACAAAAAGATCAAAGCATGCGGTATGCAGAGACACAGGTGAGAACATTAAGCGAAATGCTTACGGTATCTGTTGGTGCCGGTCTTCATGACAGTAATTTCGATCTTGTGCAAGCGGCTTTTGATTGGATCAAAAAAGATCCGAACATTGAATACACTGCAATCATCGATGAAAGTGAAACCGCCATTATTGAACACAATCCTAAATCTCAAAAGTTCGATTACAAATCGATAAAGAATTTTGGATTTGATAAAAGCGGTGATTATTTCCAGGCAAGCGCTCCGATCAAATACAAAGATAAGAATTTTGGACGCATTGTCATGGTCTATTCATTACAAAGCGTCGTTGCCGAGATCAACACCGGGTTATGGACTTCGATCGGTGTCGGAATTGCGCTGCTCATCTTTGGTCGAATATTTATTCTGATGATTTTCAAAAGTATTACCAACGGAATTATCCAACTCCGCGATGCTGCAAAACTCGCCGCAACGGGAAACCTCAACGTTCATGTCAATCATCAATCCACGGATGAAGTAGGTGAGCTGACCCAATCATTTGTCCAAATGGTAGATAACATTAAAGGGTTGATGAATGAAGTTCGTGAAGCCACTGCTGCTGTTGCAAGTGCAAGTTCTGAGATCAGCGCGTCTACAGAAGAACTTGCAGCCGGTTCTCATGAACAAAGCACTC
>DMPG01000042.1:0-9481 GCA_003456055.1 Bacteroidota bacterium
TTTTTCAACTGCGTATCGGCTTCAACCAATTTCACATCAGCAACCAGATCGTATTTTTCCGTAGAACTGATCAGCAGCGACGAGATCAATTTAGCCGTATGCGAAAGGACCTCAAATGTCTCATCACCATATGCATCCTCTGCTTTACTATCAACCGCTAATACTGCTATCGGTGATTGGGCGGAATTATCACCAGCATAAAAGATAGGAACACCGATCAATGATTTTACATCCTGCAAATTTTTATAATAGCAAAGAATATCCCGTTCAGTCTCCGGAAGGATGCTGTTCACAAGCTGCGGCTGACCGTTCACCGCAATCCTGCTCACTACATCGAGACCGATCGGAATTTTTCTTTCCTGAATGAATGAATCGCTGTCGCTGATCTTGCCTTCAACAATTAACTGACGCGTTTCTGACTTCACCCAAAAAAAAACGACCGAATGTGCAAAGCAAACTTCTTTGATAATCGCCAACACTTTAAGCAGGAGATTATTGAATTCACTTTGGGGTTCTGCTTGACTCATTGAAATACGTTGGTTATCCTCAAAAAAATCTGCTGCAGAAAATTCTGCTCGTGCTTGCTGCGGTTTTTGTTGTTGCGGAACAAATTCTGTTCGTTTGAACTGGAACAATTCACTGTCCGGTTTTCTGATCTCGTTGTGTTCGGTCTCCGCTAATGTTTCATTCTCACGTTCGAAATATTCTTCACCTTCTTCGATCCCGACTTCTCCGTCATCATCGGTACTTCTTTTCGGATCTCCGTATTTGCTGCGGTACGATTCAAACGCGATATAGAAAAGAAAAACGCCTATACCAAGTGCAGCAATATTGGTCAACGGCACTTTGCTGAACACCGCTAAAAATACAAGAAGGACTCCAATGCCTGCAAGAACGGCCTCTTCTAATAATTCTTTCATACTAGAATGGACGATTTCCTGCTGATTTTCCTGCATTAATGAGTCCTTGTTCGTTAAGAAATCGCAAAAAACATTAATAATTTATCGAACTTTGGACGCAAAGTCAACGATGATTTCACTCTAACAATATTTCATTTTTCAAAAATATCGTGAACTAAAGTACGGAATACCAAAAATTACAAAAAAAAACATTTCACTGTTGGGTATTGCGCTCTTTTCAATTTTTGCCTACACTTCAATAATGTAATTCCTTCTCACTAATCGAGTATCCGCTATGAAAGCAGTCATTATGTCCGGCGGCTTCGGAACCAGACTCCGACCGCTCACGTGCAACATTCCAAAACCAATGGTCCCAATGATGAACAAGCCAATGATGCAGCACATCGTTGACCTGTTAAAGAAACATGGCATCACCGAAATTGTTTCCACACTTTTTTATCAACCGGAGATCATCACCGGATATTTTGGTGACGGAACAAAGTTTGGAATTAAGATGCAGTACCGTAAGGCAGAAGCTGATTATGGTACCGCCGGCAGCGTTCGTAACGCTGCCGATTTTCTTGATGAACGGTTCATCATCATCAGCGGTGATGTGTTGACCGATTTCGATCTGACAAAAGCGATCGAATTTCACGAACAGAAGAAAGCAAAGGCAACACTCGTTCTTACCCGGGCGACGAATCCTCTCGCCTTCGGTGTGGTCATCACCGATAATGGCGGAAAGATCACCCGCTTCCTCGAAAAACCATCGTGGGGAGAGGTATTCAGCGACACGATCAACACAGGCATTTACATCATCGAACCCGAAGTGTTAAAACTTATTCCATATCAGAAGGAATTTGATTTCAGTAAGAATCTTTTCCCCGCAATGCTTGAACAGGATATGGGATTATATGGATACATTGCCGAAGGATACTGGCGCGATGTTGGTAATTTAAATGAATATCAGGAAGCCCATCTTGATGCACTTGATGATGAGGTCGATCTTGTACACGAAGGGAACATTGTCGGCAGTGCTTTTGTCGGATCGAACACGATGATCGAAACGGCTATTGAAAATTTGCAGGGGAAAGTTCTGATCGGAAAGAATTGCAAAATTGGAAAGAATGCAAAAATCATAAAATCAGTGATTGGAAATGACTGCGTCATTGATGACGGCGCAGTGATCCGTAATTCCGTTATTTGGTCTGACACAACAGTCGGTAAAGGTGCCGAACTCACTTCGTGCGTTGTTGCGAAATGGTGTACCATTGGAGATTATGCGATGATCAATGACAATGTATTTATCTCTGATAAATGCGTTATCGGTGCAGAGAGCAGGCTGGCTCCGAATATAAAACTATGGCCGAATAAAGAAGTTGAAGATGGAGCGGTGTTAACTCGCTCTCTTGTTTGGGAAGATAAATGGTTAAAGGATCTCTTCACCGATGCACGCATCACAGGACTTTCGAACATAGAAATGAACCCGGAATTTGGAGCAAAGATCGGAGCAGCATTTGGTGCACTGGCGGGACCAGGAAAATCGATCTTGATGAGCCGTGATTCCGATAATGTTTCACGGATGATGAACCGCGCAATCATGTGCGGGTTGATGTCTGCGGGAGTAGATTCCGGTGATCTTCGTGCGGTATCCATTCCAATTCTTCGGCAGGAATTGCGCGGAGGCAAACATTCCGGCGGTATCCACGTACGGAAATCTCGCTTGGACAAAAACCTGACAGACATTATTTTCTTTGACGGGAAAGGAAAAGACCTTCCGTCCAGTAAAACAAAATCGATGGAACGATTGTTCTTCGGCGAAGATTTCCCTCGTGCAAAACAAGAGAATGTCGGCGCTGTAACGTTTCCGGAACGGGCCCAAGAAAATTATATAGAGAAATTCCTTTCGACGCTGGATGTTGAAGCCATCTCACAATCAAAATTCAAACTCGTTGTCGATTATTCAAGCGGTATTGCATCCTCCATCTTCCCGAATATTCTTGGATCGTTTCATTCCCAGGTGCTTTCCCAAAATGCATATCTTGATGCAAAAAAAATCACACGAACGCAGGAAGAATTCGACCAGAGTGTTTCACAATTGTCCCACATTGTTACCTCGTTAGGCTATGATGTTGGTTTTATTCTTGATGCGGGAGCAGAACGCTGTTTGATCGTGGATGAGAATGGAAAATTCATCGAGACTGACCGTTTACTGGNNGACCCTTGTTACTCATCTCTTCCTCACCGTCTATCCGGATGTTAAGAAGATCGCTGTTCCCATCACCGCATCAGCAGAAATTGATCTGATCGCCGAACATATGGGTGTTGAAGTTGTAAAGACCCGCGACAGTCATTTATCGTTGATGGAAGCTGCAATCAAAGACGATATTAAATTTGTCGGCGGAACAACCGGAGGATTTATTTTCACCGATTTCCTGTTTGCCAGTGATGGTATGTACTCTGTAGCAAAGATTCTGGAGATGTTGGCTCTCGCAGGAACTCGATTCGGACAATTGGATAAACAAGTTCCGAAACTTCAAATGAACAAAAAAGCGATCCATGTTCCATGGGATAAAAAAGGGCGCGTGATGCGATACCTGATGAAAGACACCGACAATCAACCGCACAGAATTCTGCTGGATGGTGTGAAACTGATTCTCGACAATAAAAAATCAACGTCGGTTATGATGTGGCCCGATAGAGCAAAACAGCTGTTCCATGTTCATGCCGAATCGGCAGATAAAGAGCTTGCTGAAATTCTTATCTCTCAGTATGAAGAGAAGATCGTTGAATGGCGTGACACGAAAGATTGACGGCAGGAATTTATACTACCATTTAGAGGTCGAAAGTTGTATATTTATGTCCGAATTTAATTCGGTTGATATTTTGGGAGAATAAGGAAAAATGAAAATCAGTGATATTTTAGATGAATCAGTTGTCCGCGTAAAGCTCAAAGGAAAATCAAAAGACGAGATCATCAATGAGATGATCGCCATCGTCAATCATTCTGCAAAGATCACCGATATTGAAAAAGTTCGCGATGCGATCTTTGAACGCGAAAAGATCATGTCGACCGGTGTGGGCAATGGTTTTGCAATTCCTCATGGTAAATGCGATGCTGTACTTGATATTGTTGCAGCATTTGCCATTACCGAAGAAGCGATCGATTACGAATCGCTTGATGAACAGCCGGTCCATCTTATTTTTCTTCTTGTTGGGAAAGACAGCATGGTGGGTCCGCATATCAAGCTGTTGAGCAGGATCTCCCGTTTGATGAACAAAGAAGATTTCCGAAAGAAACTGCTTGATGCAAAAACTCCGAAGGAAGTGATCGAGATATTCAAGAGCGAAGAAGCTCAATATTTCGAGAACTAATTCTTCTTCAGGTTCCGGAACATTCCGTATTTCTTTGAAACGAGAAATTCTCTTCCCAATTTTATAACTATTTCTGAAATCACGTGAACTATCGATCGATAAAAGGCACCAAAGATATTCTCCCTTCTGAATCGTCGCAGTGGCAGTTTGTCGAACAGACAATGCGCGATGTGTTCCACCGCTTCAATTACAAAGAGATCCGCACACCGATTTTCGAATCCACCGGATTATTTGCGCGAAGTATCGGCGAACTGACCGACATCGTCGGAAAAGAGATGTACACGTTCGAAGACAGAAGCAAGGATAGCATTACGCTTCGTCCGGAAGGAACAGCATCCGTCATGCGTTCATTTATCCAGAACAATCTGGGTGAATCGCAGCCGTTGACGAAAGTATATTATATTGGACCAATGTTCCGCCAGGAGCGGCCGCAGGCAGGCAGACTCCGACAGTTCCATCAATTCGGCGCGGAAGCGATCGGATCGCCGACGGCAGAAACCGATGTTGAGATCATTGCAATGGCAATTGAAATCTATAAAGCTCTCGGCATCACAAATTACTCTTTACAGATAAATTCTGTCGGCGATGAAGAATGCCGTCCGCGATACAAAGAAATTCTCAGCACAGCATTACGAACGATCGCCGACAAACTTTCATTCGAAAGCCAGAAAAGGATCGATCAAAATCCAATGCGCGTACTCGATTCCAAAGATGAGAACGATAAACTGCTGACCGCATCAATGCCGCTGATCACCGATTATCTGAATGAAGATTGCGCAAACCATTTTGAGCGGGTAAAATCATTACTGACTGCTTACGGAATTCCATTTACCGTGAACGGCCGATTGGTACGCGGATTGGATTACTATACCAAAACTGCGTTCGAAATTACCAGTACCGAACTTGGCTCGCAGGATGCTCTTGCCGGAGGGGGTCGATATGATCTGCTGGTGAAAGAGCTTGGCGGAAAACAGACTCCGGGTGTTGGATTTGCAGCAGGTATTGAACGATTGATGATGATCCTTGAAAAGAAAGGGATCCAACCGCCGCAGCGAAACCCAAAAATTTTTATTGCAGCTGCAGATGAGGCTTCACGCGAATGGGTGTTGACAACAACGATGCGGCTTCGTTCTGCAGGTATTTCAGCAGAGACCGATCTGCTTTCTAGAAGTCTAAAGGCACAGATGAAAGAGGCTGACCGTCAACGATCTGAATTTGCACTTGTTATCGGCACAATGGAACTTGAGAGCGGTAAAGGATTGTTGAAGAACTTAGGAGATCACACTCAACAAGAGATCGTGTTGAGTGATATTCTCACTTTCTTTCAACAATAGTGCAGCAACGGTAAAACTCCGTTCTGCAAAGGAGATTATGCCGGCAATAAAGCATCCGATTGAATACCGATTATTGGTACAGCCGACTTTCGATACAACGAAACATAAGGACGGAATTATTTTTTTACTTGAGACATCGAAGCAATTCACCAATTTCAGTTACATCATCGATGTCAAGGAATCAGTTGAAGGAAAAAAAATTGTCTGGATTTTGCACGGACTCCGTGCTCCATCAATGAACATGCCTTCTACCGGAAATGCGCAATACCGTTCCATCTATTATGATCTCGGCAAAGAAATGGATTTTACATTGATCAAAAAAGAAAAGGTTGAAGCTTCCGTGTCGCTGAAATTTTTACGATCATCGGTCAAATCTTCCGCATCAATCGTGAATTTTTTGAAGATCTACACCGATGAACATGAATTCATTAATAACAGAATGACCGATGCTGATGTTCCTGAAAATAAACCGGATGTCCATCGTGAACATGCAGCATCAAAAAAACTAACAAACAAAAAGAAAAAAGTGTAATGCATCCAATAATCTTCTCCTTCGGCGGTATCACCATCTACAGTTTCGGCTTAATGATGGGCATCTCATTCCTTATCGGGAATTATATTCTTACCAAAGAATTCAAACGAAAAAAACTCCATCCTGATCTTGCCTCGAACATCACGCTGATCGCACTGATCGCAGGAGTTTCCGGCTCTAAATTCTTGTATCTGCTGGAGAACTGGAGCGACTTCACCCGCGATCCATTTGGAATGATCTTATCTCCCGGCGGATTGACCTTTTACGGCGGGTTCATCCTTGCAACGATTTCGATCTATTTCTATACAAAGAAAAAGAAAATACCTTTCATGATGATCGCTGATGCGGCGGGACCGGCATTGCTGTTAGCCTATGGTATTGCACGCATCGGATGTCATCTGGCAGGTGACGGCGATTATGGATTTCCGTCCACCCTTCCCTGGGCAACGGATTATTCCAATGGAACGTATCCGCCTTCTGCTGCGTTCAGAAATTTTCCTGAAGTAACTTCTTTGTTCCCGAACGGTGTTGTTCCCGATAATACGCTTTGTCATCCCACACCGATCTATGAAACGATCATCTGTTCACTGTTCTTTTTGATCCTTTGGAAAAATCGAGAGAAGTGGAATATTCAGGGACAAGTGTTCTATGCATATCTCGTTCTTGCAGGAATTGAACGGCTCTTTGTTGAGTTCTTCAGACTCAATCCGCGGCTGCTGTTTGGATTAAGCGAAGCGCAGATCATTGCCATTATCCTTATTGCTGCAGGTACGATCGGATGGAATTCGCTGAAACGTGAAGAGAAATTAACAAAATCCTAAAGTGAATTCATGAATCTTATCCTCGGCAGAAAACCAGTTCTTGATGCGCTAAAATCCAACACACCAATTGACCGATTGATGATCGCGCAAAATTCACATGGTGAAGTGATCGATGAGATCATTAGAATCGCAAAACAAAGAAATATTCCGTTCAGGTTGTCTCCGGCCGATCAGATCTCAAAGACTGCACAGAATCAAAACACACAGGGGATCATTGCTTTTGTCGGAACCAAAGAATTTTCTGATATCAGCGCATTATTTGAAGTTGCAAAATTGAAGAATGAGAAACCATTCTTCCTGATCTTCGATGAGATCGAAGATGTTCACAACCTCGGCGCGTTGATCCGCACTGCGGTCTGCACCGGAGCCCATGGCGGTATCATTCCCAAACATCATAACGCACCGGTGAATGACACGGTTGTAAAAACATCGGCTGGCGCAAGCATGCATTTTCCGATGGCGCGCGTTACGAACATTGCACAAACCATCGATGAGTTAAAGGAGAACGGTGTCTGGATCGTCGGAACAGAAATGACTGCACCGAAGAGTTTTATTGATGTGGATTATTCTGTCCCGGTTGCATTGGTAATCGGGAACGAAGGAAAAGGGATGCGCCGATTGGTGAAAGATAAATGCGACTTCCTCGTCAAGATCCCGATGAAAGGTGATTTTGAATCTCTTAACGCTTCGGTTGCCGGCGCCATTGTCATGTATGAAGTTCTGCGGCGCAGATCCAAATAAACTGTTTCACCGGATTCAGCAACAGTGCTGACCAAACAACACAATAATTCATTTCAGGAAAACCTATGACTGAAAAAAAATCCTCCTCCCTACTTTCAACATTCCCAAAGGTCTTTTGGACCGCTAATGTCATGGAGTTGTTCGAGCGTGGTGCATATTACGGAATGAATTCTGTCCTTGCTGTCTATCTCACCAATTCCGTTCGCGAAGGAGGTCTCGGATTCACCGAACAATCAGTCGGATTCCTGCAAAGTTTGATCTACGCCTGCACTTATGTTATTCCGATTCTCGGCGGTGCGCTTGCAGACCGGTACGGATATCGAAGAATGTTAATGGTAGCGTTCTCATTCCTTGCTGTCGGGTATTTCCTTGCCGGACAAATGAGCGCATATGGTGCAGTCTTTGCAAGTCTGCTTATTATGGCAACCGGTTCGGGATTGTTCAAACCGATCATCAGCGGAACGATCGCGCGCTCGACCAATGAATCGAATTCCGGCTTTGGGTTCGGCGTGTATTACTGGATGATCAATCTTGGTGCATTTCTTGCACCGCTTGTTGTCAGTTATTTAAAAGGATTTTCGTGGAGCTATGTTTTCATTGCATCGTCGCTCTATTGTGCATTGATGCTCATTCCCACCCTCTTCACATTCACCGAACCGCCGAAACCGGAGAATACAAAATCGTTGAAACAAGTATTGAGCGGTATGGCAATGGTGCTTGGCGATGCACGATTCATGCTGATGATCTTCGTCTATTCATTCTTCTGGATCCTCTATTTTCAGAATTTTGGATCGGTACTGTGGTTCCTGAGAGATTTTGTGAATACTGCACCGATCGATTCGTTCTTTGCTTCACTTGGAATTCCGATCAAATTCGATGCTGAACATGTCACGGTCATCAATGCGGGAACGATCATTCTATTACAAGTATTCATCAGCCGCATTGTGAAAAATACAAAGCCTCTTCTGACAATGGTCAGCGGAATTGGATTTGGAGTCCTCGGATTCATCTGCCTTGCGTTTGCTTCAAACATTTGGATATTCATCCTTGGTATTGCCGTGTTTTCTATCGGTGAAATGACCGCTCATCCGAAATATTACAGTTATGTCGGTCTTGTTGCACCGTCGGATAAAAAAGCGGTCTATATGGGATATGCTTTTCTGTACGGAGTTGTTGGAAGTCTCGTCGGTTCAAATCTTGGCGGAGCAATGTATGAAAATTTATTGAAGCCGCTTGTTGGACAAACCGGAATTGAGGACAGCATACGTACATTCTGGCTGATCTTCGCTGTACTTGGAATTTTTGCTGCACTCGGACTTCTTCTTTACAATAAATATTTCTCTGCCGATACACCTGAAACAAATGCAAAAGCACGGACAATTATGATCGGTGTCTATTCAACCTTGATCATCATCGGCGTTTGGTTCGTGGTTCTTTCACTTTCGAAAGAAACAGTTTCGTATAAAACGCTCGTGCAGGCAACAATTATGCTCCTCATCGGAAGCGGCGGGATTTTTATCAGCAGAAAAAAAACGAATATGCCATGATCACACGGTATCGTAATACCGGAAAAAAGAAGTTCGAGTGGATCGATGTCATCAATCCATCTGTTGATGAATTAAAGATCATCGCAGAAGAACATTCACTTCACAGTAATTCGGTTCAAGACAGTATGCAGCCTGAACATCTGCCGAAATTCGAGTGGATCGACGATACGGTGTTCATCATCGCCCGTGTGTATGATTATGTCTCATCCAAAGACGCAGATACCATACAGGA
>DMPG01000042.1:9499-10881 GCA_003456055.1 Bacteroidota bacterium
CGCGGTGAGCAGCCATTCCTGAATGCGATACGATCGAAACATTTTGAAACCGCTCAGTGTGCGGCACCGAACGATCTGTTGATCAAGATATTATATTATATTTTTCAATCGTTCGTTTCTCCTTCACTCATACTGGAGGCAGAACTCGACCAGTTGGAAACCCAGATCGTTCTGAAGAATCAGACAAATACCGTTCTGCGTAAACTATATCATTTAAAACGCAAAGCAGCCGTCTGTCTCCGGATCCTGCGGCTTTCAAAGACCATCATCGATAATCTGGATAAGAATACATCAGCCGTCATACAGCAAGATCTCCGTGAATTCTTTCTTGGGTTGGAAACGTCGTGCGATCAGACGATTGAAAATGCGAACAACCTTCTCAACCTCTACATTTCTCTTTCATCGCAGCGAACGAATGAGGTCGTCCGGGTGCTGACGCTCTTCTCGGTCTTCTTTATGCCATTGACGTTCATTGTGGGTATTTACGGTATGAATTTTGAATTCATGCCCGAACTTCGCAGCCCCTACGGATATCCATTCGTCATTGTTTTTATGGGTCTTATCACACTCGGAATCTATCTCTGGTTCAAAAAGAAACATTGGCTGTAATCCTGTTAAAAACTCTTCTTGACACTAATTTCTTGAATTCATACCTTTCTATCCGAATTAACGCTGTATGGTTGGACTTCATCACTTTTCACAGGAGTGTGTTATGATGACTAAAAATTTCTGGATCGCCGGACTTGTTGGCGGTGTTGTAGTAAATGCTCTTGATTTTGCGATCATGGGCAACGTACTTCAAAATATGTATTTCGTTAACATGTCGATCATGAATCAAACGACAAATCCTGTATGGTATGTCATCGGAGATTTTATTGCGGCGTTTGTCTTCACGTGGTTCTATCACAAAGTGTATAGTAGTTTTGAAGGGGGCATGCAGGGAGGAATGAAATTTGGGATCTATGCAGGCGTGCTTATCAATTTCCCCGCAATGATCTTTATGCATTTAATGTTCAAAGATTATCCTTATGCACTCTCGTGGATCATGACTTTTTATGGAATTATTTGGTCATCCATTCTAGGTGCCGTGGTAGGAAAATTCTATGTAAAAGGTACGTCTGCTGCGTAATATTTGTCAACCTTGTCAAGGTTTTAAATCTTGACAAGGTTACTTGAATTTATTTTCCCCACAACACATCACTCGGTAGAACAGTATCATCCTTCAGCAATCGTAATCCAAACTCTTTTCCTTTTGCATTCGCCTGTTTGTCCCGCGGATCATTGTTCCCTCCCAACACAAATCTATTTTCCCCTAACTCGAACAGGTCACCGATCCATTCCGTAAATGTTTTCGAGTTTGTATAATACGCAATATATGCCGA
>DMPG01000147.1 GCA_003456055.1 Bacteroidota bacterium
ATTCACAGTAGAACAATTTTGTGTTTTGTGTCGCAAGTTTTGCAATATCGGATAAAGCATTTGCATCAACATACTTCACGGAAATATTATAGAGCGGAAGAATATCGCGAAAGAACCGGTACGTTCCGCCGTACAATGCCGGCGTGCTGATGATCTCATCGCCCGCTTTTACGATGGATAATATTGCCGTGGAGATCGCCGCCATTCCCGAAGAGNNTTCATCTCGGCAAGTTTCTCTTCAACATCTTCAACGGAAGGATTGTGATACCGCGAATAGACATACACGCTTGCATCGCCCTGCGAATATCTGACTGCATCGTTCGAATTCTCAAAACGATAGGTGGACGTTTGATAGATGGGGGTTGTTACGGCACCTTTGTACGGATAAAGTTTTTTCCCGTGGATCGCACGCGTAGCAAGGGAAACTTTTTTTTTCTTCATTAAAAATCACCTTCGTATTCTTTTTTATATCCCTTCAACGCATTGAGAATTGCAGCGGCTATCTTTTTCTGGCCGTTTGGACTTCGCAAAAACCTTTCATCTTTTACGTTTGAAAGATAGCCCGATTCTACCAGCACATTCGGCATAGATGCGCCGACAAGCACATAGAATCCCGCTTGTTTTACCGGCTGACGCTGCCCTTCCATCTGCGCACTCATGGTCTCTTCAAGCATTTCTGCGAATCGTTCGCTTTGTCTCACATAGGAACTTTGTGCCATTGTAAGAATAATGAAATTCTCTTCCGTCAATTCCTGGTACCGGTCCTCATAATCTTTTTCCAGTTTCACCACATCATTCTCTTTTTCGGCGATACGGATCGCCTCTTCAGTCTTTCCGGGACGAAGAAGATAGATCTCAAATCCGTTGGCAGTTGATGGTTTTCGTTCCGTTGAATTGGCGTGAATACTAATGAACAGTTTTCCCTCGTTCTCATTGGCAATTTGTCCGCGGCGATACAATTCAACAAACCGATCTGTCTTTCTGGTATAGACAACTTTTACATCCGGCAGTTCTTTTTGGATCATCTCGCCAAGTTTCAACGCGATACCAAGTGTGATATCCTTTTCCCGGGTGCCGATAACGCCAATCGTTCCGGGGTCGTGCCCTCCATGACCGGCATCCAGTACAACAACATCTAATTTCCACTTCTTCTTTTGCTTTTCGATGGAAACTTCAATTGCTTTCCGTTTTGTTTCTGCCTGTTGACGTCGAATTGCAGCGGTATTGATCTCCGGTGCTTTTTCTTCAGCAGCAGCTTTCGGTATCAATGTCAGCAGTATGTCATTGCTCGATTGATCCTGAACGATCTCGGTTTGTTCCACCGTTCCCCGAACCTGGAGAGAAAGTTGAAGTGATGTTTCTGAAATGACAGGCCGAACGCGTTCAACAATTCCTGCAGCAAAGGTCGTATCAATCATCAGCGAATCGCATTGCGCTCCCATCAGCGTAACATAGATCCATTCACCGTTCTGCTTTGAGCGGCTGAAATCGCGCACTTTTTCCGATAAATGGATCCGGAACAATGTTCCATTCATTTTTTCATCAACGGTAAATCCCGTTACCGTGGACAACACCGATGGAATCGGAACACCGGGAGTCTTTGACGCCTCATCGGTTACAATTGTGAGCAAAGAATCATCAAGAGTTTTTATCAACTGAACGATCTCGTTCGCCGGTGCAAAATACATTCCTTGTTCAATAATAACAGGATGCGAGAGTTGAATCACTTTATTTGTCTTTGTTTCAGAATTTGTTTGAACAACAAATGCATTCCCGGCAGATAATTTTAGAACTGCTTTGTGAAGTCTGAGTTCTGACTTGGTCAATATCGTATTTTCAAAATATTGCTGCTGAAGAAATTGTGCCAGATCGATAATTGAAACATATTCGATCCCACCTTCATGAAACGAACGTACGGCCGCGGCCGGTTTGGATGAAACGACGCGGAGCGTGGTCAATTGCCGTTGTGCGAATAGTTGGGCGTGAAAAGAACAGCCCATCAATAGCAGGACGAAGAAATATTTTCTACTCATGTGGATTGTCATCAGCGGTAATTGTTGAATTGTAATGGAATTGGAAAATCAATGCTCTTCAATTTTGCAATGATCGCTTGAAGATCGTCCCTGTCTTTTCCGGTAACACGGACCTGATCTTCATTGATCTGTGCCTGTACTTTTATCTTGGTATCCTTGATGATCTGCACCAATTTTTTTGCGTTCTCTTTATCAATTCCGACGATCATTGTGATCTTCTGACGCACCGTTGATCCGGCGGCTGCCTCAACAGTACCGTATTTCAATGTTTTGATCGCGATACCGCGCTTGATGAATTTATTTTGGAGAATATCGATCACCGCCTTTAAACGGAAATCATCATCGGTTGAAATGGTGATCTCTTTTTCCTTTTCTGCAAAGTCAACCGTTGTTTTAGAATCTTTGAAGTCGTACCGTGTCAGGATCTCTTTGCGGGTCTGGTTCAGCGCGTTATCAACCTCCTGCATGTTCACTTCGGAGACAATATCGAATGAATTTTGTTGTGCCATGGTTTTTCTCTTAATGTACGATGATTTATGTTCTATTTCAAAATTTTACCAGCCTCATTGCTCCAAAAGAGCAGATCAAGTTCATCGACCGAGCATTCAACGTGTTCGGCAAATTTTTGGAATTTCTTTTCAATTGACAGGTATTTCTTTTTGGTCAATGTCTTTGGTATCGATGGTATCACTCTATAATAATAAAGATTCTTTAGAATATGTCTGTCTAAAATCGCTAATCCTTCGTTCTTCCCGATATTCCGTAAGAAATGCGTTGCCTCTTTGTAGCTCAACCCTCTCACATTCTTTACAAACCATTCCCGTTTTTCTACTGCTGAAAATTCTCCAACCGTAATCGTAAAAATCGTTGAATAGTTCGATTTCATCTCTGTAATCCACCGTGCTTTTGACCGGTGAAAACGAATATAGTAATCGTTTTGATAGAGCAGCGGTTCAGGATCGACATCATTGAATTGAAAATTACACTGTTCAAAATTTCGCTGCGCCTTTGCGGCATTCACCGCGCTGGACTGCGGTGTCATTAAACAATAGATCAGTTCATAAAAATATGTACTCTCCGGAACATCTCGGTATTCCTGCAAACGGCGACGGATCGCTCTCCGTTTTGCTTTGAACCCCGAATACAATTCTTCAAGATGCCGATATTGTTTCATTGTACGATAGAATATTTCTTTTTGACCGCTATGAGCAGACCATTCTTCACCATTATATCCAATACGCTGGTCAGCCACACAGTATCGTTAGAAGTGCAGTCATTCCATAGCAAACCGGCGATTTCATCAACGGAAAGTGAATGAAAATGGAGCAATTTCAGAATTTTCCCGCGATAGATCCGGCGCGGAATTCCTTTCCACGACGGTTCTTGTTTCTTCGTTACTGCATATTTCTGCAGGAACTTTTTACTGAATGCGGATGCACAAATAGAATTGATCGGACATTCACTACAGTTCGGATTTCTTGCAGTGCAGATCGTTCCGCCAAGATCCATCAATGCCTGATTCCAGTTGTATGCATTTTTTTGGGGAAGGACTTGCTCTGCAAATTTCCAAGCATCATCATCATTCATCATTTCCGATGCAGATGATATTTTTTTTGAGACTCGGGTCAAGATCCGCCGGATATTCACATCAACAACCGGAACCTGTGCATTGAATGCAAAACACGCAACGGCATGTGCCGAGTACTTCCCGATGCCGGGAAGTTTCTGTAATTCATCAGGTGTTTTTGGAAGACGGGAATGGAACTGTGATGATACTTGTTGTGCTAACCGATGAAATCGAAGCGCCCGGCTGTTATATCCAAGTCCGGACCATTCGCGCAGAACATCGGATGCCGAAGCTTTTGCCAGGGAAGAAAATGTCGGAAATCGTTTGAGCCACCGCCGATAATACTCAACAACCCTGCGTACCTGGGTTTGTTGAGCCATGATCTCTGAAAGAAGAATACGATACGGATTGCGTGTAGTTCTCCACGGAAAACTACGCTGATGAGATGTATACCAACGGAAGATCTTTTTGTGAACGGCAGGTGTTATGATTGACACATCGTTAACGATGACTATTCATCCTTCAGAACAAAACCTTGTCCGTACACCGTCGTGATCAATTTTACCGGAAAATCCTTGTCAACAGATTTTCGGAGATAATTAATATAGACATCGACAAAATTTGTACCGGCATCGAACTTATGACCCCACACATCTTCGGCGATCTGTTTGCGAGTAACTATTTTATTCTTGTTGCGCATCAAATATTCCAGCAGTGAAAATTCACGCGGACTCAGTAACAATTCTGCTCCCGCACGGACCACTTTACGTGCAACAAGATCCATTTCAAGATCGGCGGCAGCGATTTTTACAATTTCCTGCGGTGCCGGTACTCGCCGCAATAACGCATCGATGCGAGCAACAAGTTCTTTTACATCAAACGGTTTTGCAAGATAATCATCTGCGCCGAGTTTCAATCCTTTTACTTTATCTTCTACAGCATTCATTCCGGAAAGGATCAACACCGGCGGGTAAGCGGATTTTTTTCGCATATCCTTCAGCACATCAAAACCGGATTTTTTTGGAAGTGAAAGATCCAATACAATAAGATCGTATGGATTTTCATTGATCATATTAGTGGCTTCTTCACCATTCACAGCAATATCAACATTAAATTGCTTTGAAAGACGTTTTTCTACCACCCATGCGATATCCTTGGTGTCTTCAACAACAAGAACTCGTTTCATTTCGGTGTCATCTTTTTTGGTTGTCATCGTTGAAAGTATTTAGTGATAAAATGATGTTGTACCTTCTTCCACTCTTCGTCGAGAATGCTATAATAGTATCTCGAATTCTTCCATTGAAGGCAATTGCTATGGTCATGCTGTGTCACCGGTTTAAGACGAACTGTCTTGTTTTTCATAATATCTGGAATGATAGACAATGCGTTAAAGTAAAGCAATTTATGAACGAATGCAACCCAGGAAATGAAATTTTATTAACAACATAATGTCGTGTAACAAAAGAAGTAATCTCAACGATGGTGGTCATTGCTCTGAGGAACTCCTTACAGGACGAAATCTCAAAGCAACTGAAATTCCTCTTTATACAAATCCTACAAGAGCGTAATCCACTGTGGACCGCTTGAGACATGAATATGTTTAAGGATGCCTTGTTCACCAACGTCCGGAACGCTATCAAAAAAATGATCTTGTCCGTGTATTGGATTACACCAGAGAACAGTATATCAAGCCAATAAACACAGGGTGAATCAGCCATTCTTTCGTTCTGTTTTACTGCCGTTGCCATTAGTCAGACAAAAATTACTCCGCTCAATTCTCAAAATATAGAGACCAACATTATAGAATATCAACGTCCTCAATACAGCTCTGGTCATTCTGATGGTTGTTGGGGAGGTGAAAGTTTATGATGATCTTTATCGGCATATGAATAATGGTGCGTGAGCAAAAATTTCTTCTCCAATTATTTCACGGTGAATACTTTTGTGTTTTTGCACACACTTTCATTGGAAAGGTTATCAACTTTTTTTATATTTGTAGGGAACATACCTGATCCCGTAGCTCAACCCCAAAGGGGTTTCGCTGCAAGAATAAAAAGATCCCGTAGCTCAACTGGATAGAGCAACAGCCTTCTAAGCTGTAGGTTCCGCGTTCGATTCGCGGCGGGATTACAACGATAATAGTAATGTTCTAAATATTCTATTGTAGAGATCCATTCGGTGGTAATCAATATTGCTTCCAGTTCATGGAGGCTTTTTTATGTTTCTTGAGTTCAACAATAATGAATTAACCGTACTATCAATAAACCAATGAATCGGATTAAAAAAAAGCGACAACATTGTTACTCGTAGATGATTCCGAAGACCGATTGTTGGTTTATGCCACGATATTTAGAAAGTATGGATATGAAGTACTCCTAGCGGTCAACGGTACTGACTGTCTTCGCATTGCCAAAGAACGCAACCCTGATATTATCCTTCTTGATGTTGTTCTTCCTGATATTAACGGCATAGAAGTGTGCCACCAACTAAAGACCGCTCCAGAAACACAACAAATCCTAATTCTTTTAGTTTCAAGCATAGAGGTAAAGAGTCTCAACCAATCACGAGGTCTTGATTTTGGTGCCGATGGGTATGTTATTCTTCCGGTCACCAATCAAGAATTGATCTCACGTGTTCGTGCGCTCGAAAGGATCAAACGAAGTGAAGATGAACTTCGTAAATCCCATCTGTTATTACAGCAGCACTCCGACGAGTTGGAGAGGATCAATCGGGAACTTCAAAATGAAATTAGTGAACATACTCGTACCGAAGCAGCATTGCGTACTTCGGAACAATATGCACGGAGTATCATCAACTGTTCACTTGATATGATCATTACGGTGGACAATGAACGAAAGATTGTTGAGTTCAATGAATCTGCACAAAAAACATTCGGATATACACAGGAAGAAGTTGTTGGTAAAAACATAGAGATACTGTATGCGGATACAGAAGAAGGAACACGAGTTAACTACGCGACAATCGATTCCGGAAATGTGAGAAGGGAAATTCTCAATCGTAAAAAAAATGGTGAAGTCTTTACCAGTATTCTTGCTGCATCGTTACTGCATAACCACAACAATGACTTGCTGGGAGTTGTAGGGGTATCGCGGGATGTCACGGAACAAAAACGGGCAGAGGAAGCATTGCTCGAAAGTGAAGAACGATATCGGCTCCTGTTCACACAATCCCCACTTGGTATTGCTCATATCGGTCGGGATGGTGTAATTTTGAATGCCAATAAAATTGTAAAAGAGATCTTTGGCGTTTCGTGGAATCAGGGATCCAATATCGCTCTTCTTGAGCAGATTGAGCATCCTCAAATGTCTCAGACAATTCTTGATTCGTTGAACGGTGTACCTGGATTTTATGAGGGAGAATATACATCACCGAGCACCGGAAAAGAATTCACGATTCGTCTTATCACTCGGCCGGTGATCACAAAAGGAAATATGGTTGACAGTGTTATTGCCATTGTTGAAGACATTACCGAACAAAAGATCGTGCAGCGTCAATTGATCCAGTCACAAAAGTTAGAAAGCTTGGGCACGCTTGCCGGCGGTATTGCCCACGATTTTAATAATTTATTGGCGATGATCCTTGGCAATGCAGAATTGTTGAAGAAAAACCTCAAAAATGACCCGAAGTCGAAAAAATATATTGAAAGCATTATTGAAGTAGCGCACCGCGGCGGATCAATCTCAAAACAAATGCTTCTGTTCTCTCACAACTCAGAATTGAAATTACAACCGATCTCGTTATCGAGCATCATTGAAGAATTGAAAACGATGCTGCAGCATTTTATCCCAAAGACCATTACGGTCCAAACATCAAGTGAGGGAGAAAATGATTTTATTAATTGCGATATGGGCCACATTCATCAGGTGATCATAAATCTTTGCATTAATGCAAAGGATGCCATGGGTGACCACGGAACGCTGAGTATTACAGAACGTACTATCCATTCATCCTTATTAAGTGAAAAGTATCCAAATGTTCCGGTCGGAGATTATGTAAGTCTTTCTGTAAGCGATAATGGTCCCGGAATTGATGAAAATATCCTTCAAAAGATATTTGACCCGTTCTTTACAACAAAAGAGCAGGGTAAAGGAACTGGTCTTG
>DMPG01000257.1:0-2637 GCA_003456055.1 Bacteroidota bacterium
TCGCAAGGTTAAGGAATTAATATGAGATACGAAAATGGAAAATATTATCATGTGTATAACCGTGGTGCGAGTAAGCAGATTATATTTCTGAATGATGAAAACTATCGATTTTGTTTTCAATTATTTCAAAAATATTCTACTCAATATAATGTTTCAATAATTGCCTACTGTCTTATGCCAAACCATTATCATTTTTCGCTGTTGCAAAATGATGATGGTTCCATTTCAAAATGTATTCAAACAGTTTTTAATTCCTACACACAAGCGTTTAACAATATATCAAAGCATAGCGGAACACTATTTCAAGGGAGAGCAAATGGTATTGAAGTTAAGGACGATGAGTATGCTGTTCGTTTATGCCGTTATATCCATTGTAATCCTGTGGCAGCAAGACTTGTGACAAAACCCGAAAATTGGAAACATTCTGATTATTTAGAGTGGATTGGATTACGCAAAGGAAATGCTACGAATTTTATTCTTCGTGATGGCTATTTTGGAAACGCAGAAGCTTATAAAAAATACATTGAAGAATACGGTGAAGATGATGGAATTAATCAATATTTGTTCGATGAATAACCCCATAAACCTTGATAAAACATTACTCAAATCCTTGCGAAGGTTATAAACCACGAACCTTGCGAAGGTTTGACCAAAACATTTTCATAACCTTCCCAAGGTTACTTTGAAAGTTTAGTGTAATTTTCCAATCTTCTTCTCAACACTCTTCAACACGCTTCCATCGTTCACCAATCCCAACGCTTTCTGAATATCGTCGTGCAAAATTCTATCTTCGTTAAGATGAGGGATTGATCTGCGGATAGTTTGATACGCTGCGTTGGTTCCTTTTCCGCATTTTAGCGGCGAATGAAAATCAATTGCCTGCGCCGCAGTCATTAGTTCAATTGCGATAACAGTCTGCACATTTTTTAAAACTTTCCAGCATTTCTGCGCTGCGATCGATCCCATGGAATTATGATCTTCCTGGTTCGCGGAAGTCGGAATAGAATCGACACTTGCCGGATGTGAAAGAACTTTGTTCTCTGAAACAAGCGATGCGGCTGTGTATTGAGCGATCATCAATCCGGAATTGAGTCCGCCGTTAGTGGTAAGAAAACGGGGAAGACGGCTGAGCGCACCGTTGACCATTCGTTCGGTGCGTCGTTCGGATATATTTGCCAGTTCCGAAAGTGCGATCGCTGCAAAATCCATGGCGAGCGCCATTGGCTGACCATGGAAATTTCCCCCCTCAAGATGCTGTTTCTCATTCGGGAAGATCAACGGATTATCATTGGCGGAATTAATTTCGATCTCAACTTTTGATGCGACATATTCCAAAGCATCGCGCGAGGCACCATGAACCTGCGGAGCGCATCGGAGCGAATATGCATCCTGAACACGATCATCATTGTGGCGATGCGATTCTCTGATCTCGCTATGATTCATCAGATTACGCAGATTTGCCGCAGATGCAAGCTGACCTTTGTATGGACGAAGTTTGTGGATCCGTTCATCGAATGCAGTGTCTGTTCCTTTCAACGCTTCAACGCTCAATGCGCAGGAAATATCAGCAAGTTTCATCAACTGCAACGATTCGTGAATAATGAGAGCAGCAAATGAAGTCATCATCTGTGTTCCGTTAATGAGCGCCAGGCCTTCTTTCGCTGTTAATGTCAACGGTTGCAGATTGTGTCTTTTGAGAACTGTTTTTGAATTTTCAATTGTCAATTTTCCATTGTCAATTGTCTTCCCTTTTCCCATAAACGAAAGAACCAAATGCGCCAATTGAACAAGATCTCCGCTTGATCCGACTGAGCCTTGCGAAGGAACAACCGGAATCAATCCTGCATTAAAAAATTTTACAATGAACTCAACCGTTTCAGGACGAATACCTGAAAATCCTTTTGCCAGAGCATTGATGCGGAGGATCATCATCGCGCGGACAACTTCCGGCGGAAGGGGATCACCGGCACCTGCTGCATGGCTGATAATAAGATTTGTCTGTAATTGTTCGATCTTATCGTGCGGAATACGAACATTGGCAAACTCACCGAATCCGGTTGTCACGCCGTAGATCACCTCATCACTGGCAAGCCATTCTTCNNATTTTTGATTTTAGATCTACCGCTGTGTTGTAAAGATCAGTTACTGAAAGAGAGTTGCCGTTGAGAACTAACATAAGGATACAAAAAGAGTTATAATAAAATATGAAACATGAATTATGAAAGATGAACTTTATGTTTTTTTCCTTTTGCAATGGATGTGAGAATTGCAATGAGTTGATCACACTCATCCATCAGGGAAGAAAGTTTTTCAGCCGAAATGATATTGCTTTCCACCAAAAGCTCAAACCAATACAATGTTTCTTCGAGTTCCTTCAAACAAATCCCAAGGATAGAAATAAATTCTGCTTCAGAACGCGCTCGATACGCTTCGCGGAAATTTGCACCGACTGAAGTTCCTGATCGTAACACCTGTTTCCCTAATACTTGAGCTGTAGTAGATTTTGGCAAAGACGAATACATTTTGATAACACGAAGTGCGAATTTTTTTGTTCGAATCTTTAGGTCAACAGGCTCTTCTTTCATAATTCATCCTTCATCTTTTGCAAGTTTCATCCTTCATAATTCATCCTTCATC
>DMPG01000257.1:2774-4448 GCA_003456055.1 Bacteroidota bacterium
CCCGTAACACCCCATTCTCCCAGTTCAAGTTCCAGCATCTTTCCATACATAATATCGGAGAGGGGTTTGAAACCCGGATACCGGTAGTAGATGCTTGTTCCTTTTATCTGTTCAGGATCAGATGTCTCGCCTGTAGAATTGCAGTGGATACTAACGAACATCGTTGCGTTGGAGGAAATGATCTTGTCGGCGCGATCACCCATCAAGACATTATCATCGGTTTCGCGCGTCATTACAGTTCTGATTTCTTTTGCCTGTAATTGAGCCTGTAATTCTTTTGCAACGGCAAGATTGATGTTCATCTCAATTGTTCCGAGCGAACCGAGCGCGCCCTGGCTTCCAATGCCATGTCCTGCATCGATCGCGATCGTCATTCCTGAAAGAGGAGACAAAGGATTTGTCACTTTTGGAGTATGTCGGACACGGATCTTCATTGAAGTTCCTTCGTACGAAATATCGTATCCCCAATGCTGTTTCTGTTTCAGATAGATCGTCAATTGATAATGATCGGCACCGACCTGTGTGCATTTTACCTGCTGAATCTCTTTTGCAGAGATCTGATGCGTGTAGCAATTGGTATTTGATGTTGCGCCGAAAATATTAACGACAATCGCCATCGGATCGGTCAACTGCTCGCTGGTGTACGGAACTTTCTGTCCGAGCCCGACGCGGATAATATCTTCGGAATCATTTCCGGTCACTGAAATTGAGCCGGTAAGTGTGTAGGGAAGTGTTGCATTGATTGGAGAAAGCTGTGCATACTCCTGCGGGAGCCACGCTTCCATTCCTTCAGAAAGTTTTACACGATATTGGTCGCCGACTTTTCCGGTAATGACAACACGCACTCCTTCAACAAGGAATCCAAGTTTCGCTCCGCCAAGACGGTCGCCGCCGAGACCGGTATTTAAGAACGGTCGTTTACCGATCACCTCTGCAGCACGGGGAAGTGAATCACGAATGATCGATATTTTTCCTTTTGAAGTTGCTCTTTCGCTGCTGAAAAAATTCTTCGAGATCCTGAAACGGATCGGAACATCAACACACTCGTCGTCCGCTTTGATTTTATATTTACCAACATACACTCCGCCAAAACCGCCGCTGTTCTTCGGATCGAGTTCGCGCATCGGAATTCCCGATTCGACCCCGTCGATATCGAACACCGGATTCTTTCCGGGGCTTGCTTTCATCTTTACTTCAAGAACATCACCGGCAATAAGCCATTGATCTTCCGTCGGCTGTGAAATATTATCAATATAAATAACGTCGGCAGGATATGTTTTTGGAACCGGTTTTATAAATACAACATCTTTAAACAGTGAATCACCAGCCGAATTGATTACCGCAATATGTAATACGGTTGTATCCGATGTGAGATAATGCATTCCAATAAATGCTCCGCTGCCGTACACTTTCACTTCTTTGTAATTAATGAACGCTCGTGATGTTGGATTAGTGGAAGCTGCTATGCGGTGTCTTCCGGCGTTATAAATTACAGTGTCGCGGCTTGGAAGGACAATTTTTAAAAAGAGAGAATCGTTTGTTTGTGCGATCAGTGGAACAATAAAAAGAATGACGGTAATGAGTGATTTCAAGGTCAAGTTCTCCTGCTGATGGATGAATGATGATGTGTGTAAATGTAGAAAGAGATGATGCGAGATTCAAGGAAGGAATTGC
>DMPG01000266.1 GCA_003456055.1 Bacteroidota bacterium
CCATTTCATGATGTTTCTCCTTATGATGATGATGATGGAAATTGTAGCAAGCATTAATACTTACAACACTATTTCAACCGAATCACTTTTTGGTTCTTCCAAGGATGATTCGACAAAAACAGTGCGGCCTGCCGTTGTTGTTTGTTTCGTTTCTGTTGTCGTTTCTTTTTCAATTGCCGTTGATGGTGCAGCCATTGTTTGTTGAACCGGTTTTATTTTCTTTATTTTGGGCTGAGCAATAACCGCTGCGGTTACCGGTGCAGCTGCTGCTGTTTTTATACCAGAACTTGTTTCAGATTTTGGTTCCTGCATCATCTCCAGCAGTTTTTCTTTTGCACTCTTTGGTTTTTCCTGAGCGCTTACTGAAAAACCGGTCGCAAATAATATCAGTACGGCTACAAAAGTAGTCCTTTGGAAAAGCTGCAGAATATTTAATTTTAGAATTTTCATGAATTTGTAAATAATGTTGAGTGTGGTCATTCCGCTGCTGTGCCGTTGCAGTCTCCTGTTTTAGGAAAACAATTACACAACAGATCAAAAATTAATTGTTGTCATCACATATCCCCAATATGCCGCAGATGGTCCCATAAGATAGCGCATCCCTTTCTCCGGAATAAACATTGCAACACCTCCATTGATAGAGACTGCAGATGAGTACGGATGTGTCATAATAAGATCGAACTCATATCCCATCTTTTTTTCTCGTGTACTGGTTGTTGGCGATAGTTTGAATGGAGCATCGTTGTTCAATGCGAAATAATGTGCATCAAATGTCACCGCAAGTGAGCTAAACAGTTGAACTGCGGATTGAAGTGCAAGATCTTGAATTCCATATTGTGTCAATAGTTTTGGAAAAAAGTCCATAAATCCGAGAAATGTATGGGTTGATGTAAACAACGTATTGAAGGTTGTATTGGCCCCTTTTGTTTGATCATCATCTCCCGTCATTACCGTAAACAAAACGCCAACCCGTAATTTATTCTGTTCGGAGATGGTATAATTGCCGGTCATACTGAATAACGAAGCCTCAATAGCATTAATCGCCGCGCTGTCATTGATCCCGATATCGCCCCGTTGAAGAATGTATTCAAGATCGAAATCAAACGGCTTTGGCTTTCCGGCGAACATTACACCCCCTGTATATCTCGACAAACGGCTCTTCCCTTTGTCAATTCCTTTTGTGATCCGCGTAGTGTTATTATCGAAATACAAAAACAGATCAGTATTGATGGAATAGAAATTTTTTAGAGTGGAATGTATCCCGCGAAGGTTTTCGGAAAACGTATTGGTTTGGTTTCCGATCAGTTTTGCGCTGAAAAGATCCGCAGCAAGATCACCGCTGCTCCATTGCACAATCGCGGCATCGAACGTACTGCCGAAATTATTCCAGTTGGTTGGACTGATCAGACGTTGTTTTCCATACGCCATTTCTTGGCGGCCAAGTTTTAGGTTGAACGGTGAATCAAAGATCTTTGCTAAAAAGAAATATGCCTGGTGAAAATCAATGTTCTTCGCCATTCCGTCTTGTGCACCTCGGGTCAAGGCAGCATTACCTCCGCCGAACAGACGTGAATCCTGCAATTGGAAGAATATTGTTGTCCCTTCAACCGGCACAAATTGCATATTCAACCGCGTTCGGAGGAGATTATAAGAAATGGTCCGTGCATTAGGAATAAAACTTCGTCCATCCAATTCACCCCGATGTCTCATTTGACCGCTGATGGTATACGAAGGCTGCTTTATCCTCTGTTTTTTTTCATCCTCAATCACAATATTCAATTCTGTAATTAGTTGCTTCAGCAGTTTTGATAGATCTGTCACTTTGGTTGTTGTCGTTGTATCGTTTGTTTTTGCTTCCAACGATTCTATCCGGTCGACGATACTTTGTGTTCCTGTATTGACATCGGCAACCATACTTGTATCCCCGGGTTGAACCGCTTTTGTTAATAATTTTTTAAGTGAAGCAAGATCGGTTTTGATCGATAAGATTTCGGATGATCGAAGTTGTTCTTCTCGTGCAAACTTTACGGTCATTGAATCTTCAAGATTACCAACAATCTCGATAACTTTTGTAAAATTTTGCGCGAATGAGGTTGTGATGAGAAATAATATTATTATAAGAATTAAAAATATTCGAGACCGTTTCATTGTTCCACCTTAAAATTGCCTTTCGAAGGTTTTAAGAAAACTTTTCAAACCCTTCGCAAGTCCCGAAGGGACACCTTCGGTGGTTTTTGTACGTTTAAAACATTATGCTGCAATCGCTTCCAACTCTGCATGTTCTTCGGTCGTCAGAACACGTTCCAGATCCAACAGAATAAGGAGTCGATTTTCTAATTTTGCAATGGCGGTGATATAATCCGATTCAATCCCTGCGATGATCGGCGGCGGCGGTTCCGAAAGAGATTTATTGATGCGCAATACTTCACTCACAGCATCAACCACAAAGCCGAGCACCTTGCTGTTCAATTCAACAACAATAATTCTCGTGTTCTTATCTTTTTCTTTTCGCTCCATTCCGAAACGGCGTCGAAGGTCGATGATTGGTATTACTTTTCCGCGAAGATTGATCACACCGTCAACATATTCCGGTGTGTTCGGAACGCGTGTGACATCGACCATCCGGTTGATCTCCTGCACTTTCAGGATATCAACGCCGAATTCTTCTTCTCCAATATTAAAACTGACCAATTGCAGCAGTTCATCCGAACCGGATTGTTTTCCTG
>DMPG01000137.1:0-6170 GCA_003456055.1 Bacteroidota bacterium
ACGCACATGAAGATAGAACGAATGATGTAACAAAGACTAAAAAGAAACTCCAAACATTTTTCTGAGCAAACAAATGTCTTGAAGAGATAGAATATTTTATTGAAAGGTCAGAGATATTCATTCATCTGTTTTCGTTTCAGATGATCAACAATTTCTTTTACGTCCTGTGATGCACCTTTTTTGCAGATCATAATTGCATCCGGCGTATTGATGACAATAAGATCATNNNTTTACGGCAATAATTTTTCCATGAAGATGATTCCCTTGTTCGTCTTTCGATGCAAGGCGATTTACTTCATCCCAAGAACCAAGATCGTTCCAACCAAAATCACCTTTGACCACATATACTCGCTGAGCCTTCTCCATCACACCATAATCGATTGATATTCCTCGAATCAGTCCATACGTTGTTTCAAGATTCTGATCGAATAACGGTGTTCCAATAGAATGTTGTAAATTCATCAATTGAGCATGCAATTCCGGCAGGCTTTTATGGACCTCATTAAGGATTGTATCAACGCGCCAAACAAACATTCCGCTATTCCAAAAAAAATCTCCGCTTTCCAAAAATTTCACCGCAGTTGCATAATTTGGTTTTTCAGCAAATGTTTTTACTTCAAAAACACCATCAATATTCACAGGCTGGGTTTCTTCACTTCTGTCTTTAACTTGAATATAACCATACCCAGTTTCCGGATGTGTCGGATGAATTCCAATTGTTACAAGACCGGAAGTAATTTGTGCTACTTGTGATGCTGTTTGTAAAATCCGAATGAATTCCGGTTCATTGCCGATAAGATGATCTGCAGGAAGTACAACCATAATTCCTTTTGGATCAAAACGATCAATGAATAAAGCCGCAAGACCAATGCACGGTGCTGTGTTTCTGCCAACCGGTTCTACGATGATATTCTCGACAGGAACATTTGGTAGTTGTTTGATGATAGCATTCTTTTGTAGCTTGTTAGTCACAACAAAAACATTTCTCTCTTCAATAAATCCTTTCAGCCGTTTCACAGTGTTCTGTATCATCGTTCCATCACCAAAAATCTCCAGTAGCTGTTTAGGATTTTTTTCTCGACTTCGAGGCCAAAACCGAGAGCCGACGCCGCCGGCCATGATGACAGCATACACAGGTAATTGTTGTTCCATATTATTCATTTTAAAGAATTTCTTTGGGATCGTTAATATATTTAGTGATATCTTTTAAAACCGTAATTCCACCATTCGATTGACGCATTGCATTTAAGAGCCTGTCACCAATATCATGAATTCTTTCAGCAAAAACATCGGATCGGATCTTACCCTGCTCATCGGCATAATTGATGAATCGAATCATGGAATCATAAAAATCTTGAACAATAATATTATTTGTTTTTTTTGCTGAGTCACTTGAAGAACGAGCTGTAACTCTTAACACAGATGTCGCAATCGCACGTTCGTTTGGCATTTTATCAGAAAACTCTATTGCACTTTGTGCCACACGTTGAGTTGCTTCCCACAGATCGGCATTCATTACATCAGCAAGCGACGGGGATGAATCGCTTTGAGCAGATTCTACAGGTGTTGCGACTAACGCAGACTCGAATGATTCTAACATGGGCTTCGAAGTATCCCACACCGGTTCCGATAATTGCTGTTTGTCTGTACTATCGCTTTCGGTTGAAGTTGTTATACTTTGTGGAATTTCGTTATGTGAATACGTCGAACCGATAAATTCGTCATCCGAGATTTGAATATCTTGAATTGGTCGAATAGGTGCTTCAAATGATCTTGAAAAATCAGGCATATCAAATGGTTGATTAAGAAATGCCTCAAACAATTTGTCATTAAGAAGAAGGATATCACTCTCAAATTGTTCAGGTGAAAAAGAATTGTTTGATGCTTTCGTTTTTTTTAAAAGCCATTCCATCGCGATGGCACATTTGGAGAACCCCTGCACATTAATAAGAGTGTTTACTTCTTGCTCCGGTGATTGTGATTGAGAGAACTTATCTACTAGTTTTGATAATTTTGCACCATGAGTAGGAATGAGACTATCGACCAAACCACCGCTGGTCCGGTCTAATACACGCAATAGATATTCTTCGTTACTTTGCATTGATATATTTTCTTGGAACGCGATTAGAAACCGCACAGGTTACTTCATACGGAATTGTACCGATATTATTCGAAATATCCCATGCTGAAATATGGTTATTTTTATTTTTCCCCATCAACACAACTTCGTCACCGATTTTTACTTTTGCATCACCTACATCGATCATTATTTGATCCATGCATATCGTACCGACAACTGGAAATTTCCTTCCATTGATCAATACAGATGTTTTGTTTGTTAATGTACGAAAATATCCGTCAGCATACCCAACAGTAACACTAGCAATTATTGTTTTTTTCTTGGCAATAAAACGTCGGGAATAACTGATACTAGTTCCTTTAGGAACGGTTTTTACAAACCCTATTTTTGATTTAATCGACATAACCGGGTTTATCGATACGGTTGTCTTTGTTTCTTGCGAAGGAGTATAACCGTACATCATAATTCCTGCACGAACCATATCAAAATATGAATCCGGCATTTGCATGATTGCTCCACTATTCGCACAATGAACCAATGGGATATGTATTCCTTCTAATTCTAATTGAGTAACGATCGTTCTAAACGTTTTCAACTGTTCATTTGCAAAAGAAAGATCCCTATCATCCGATGTGGCGAAATGGGTGAAAATTCCTTTGACAAAAATATTCGACATTCGGGAAACTGTGTTAACAAAACTAACTGCTTCATTGACTGAAACCCCGATCCTTCCCATGCCCGTATCGATTTTTATATGGACAGCAACTTTTTTCTTTTTCAATCGTGCAAGCGCATTCAATCGCTTTGCGGTATCTAAATCACAGATCGTTGGCTCTAGATCGTATCCTACAAAAAGATATAATTGTTCACGATTTGGTGCCGTGAACACATGAATCGGGTAATGAATATTGTCTTTACGCAGTTCAATTCCCTCTTCGACCAACGCCACACCAAAATATTCAGCGTTTTTATGCTTAATAATCGATCGGGCAATAGGAAGAACACCGTGTCCATATGCATTAGCTTTTACGACAGCCATAATGAGCGGGTGAGGTCCAATCTTTTTCCGAATATTTTTCAGATTGGTCTTTAGAATTTCAAGATCAATTTCAGCAAACGTCGGACGCATGGATTACAGAAGGATATATTGGATTGATGAAGGAAAAAATTAGTTCACGAATAAAATTTCATCAATATACTAACGAAATAACTCCATTCATTTATTTTTTTGATGCGATCTTCAATCGATTGATAGAACGATATAATGCAACACGAGCACGATCTGGATCAAGTGATTTATCCTTTGATGCCAATCGTTCGTCCGCACGTTTTTTCGATTTTTCAGCACGATCAATATTGATCTCATCGGATCGTTCAGCAGATTCGGCAAGCAAAATTACCTTATTGGATTTCACTTCGACAAAACCGCCGCTGATTGCAAAGAGTAATTTTGCACCGTTTGACTCGATCACTTTCACTTCACCAACCCCTACCGAGGAAAGTAATGGAGCGTGATTGAATAATACTTGAAAATTTCCCACCACTCCAGGTGCAGTAAAACTCTGCACTTCACCAGAATACACAGTGCTGGCAGGTGTAACAATATCTAACTGAAAGTTTTTATTTGCCATAAATATTATGCTGCCTGCAATACTTTTGCTTTCTCGAATACTTCTTCAATTCCACCGCACATTAAAAATGCCTGCTCAGGCAAATGATCGCATTCACCGTCAACGATCATTTTAAAACCTTTGATCGTATCTTCTAATTTAACATAGCGACCTGGAATGCCGGTAAATTGTTCTGCAACGTGGAACGGCTGNNGAAGACTTCGGCCACGTGGAACGGCTGCGATAAGAACCGCTGGATCTTACGTGCACGGGATACTGTTAATTTATCTTCATCAGAAAGTTCATCCATTCCAAGAATACTAATGATGTCCTGAAGGTCTTTATACTGTTGAAGAATTACTTTTACTGATTTCGCAACATCGTAATGATGTTGACCAACGATCAACGGATCCATAATTCGGGATGTTGAATCGAGCGGATCGACAGCAGGATATATCCCAAGCTCAGAGATCTGACGGCTCAATGTCGTTGTAGCATCCAAGTGTGAAAATGCAGCTGCCGGTGCAGGATCGGTCAAGTCATCTGCAGGGACATAAATAGCCTGAATGGATGTGATCGAACCTTTCTTTGTAGAAGTGATGCGTTCCTGCAATGCGCCCATTTCCGAGGCCAGTGTTGGTTGATATCCTACCGCCGATGGCATACGACCAAGCAATGCTGAAACCTCAGACCCTGCTTGCGTAAATCGGAAAATATTATCGATGAACAACAGAACATCTTTCCCTTCATCATCTCTGAAATATTCCGCAATTGATAGTCCAGTTAACGCCACTCGAAGACGAGCTCCAGGGGGTTCATTCATTTGACCAAACACGAGTGCCGTTTTTGCTAGAACTCCTGATTCTTTCATTTCAAGCCAAAGATCGTTTCCTTCACGAGTACGTTCCCCAACTCCAGCAAATACAGAATATCCGCCGTGCTCGGCTGCAATGTTACGAATCAATTCTTGAATAAGAACTGTCTTTCCAACTCCTGCTCCGCCAAACAATCCTGTTTTTCCACCTTTGGTATATGGTTCAAGCAGGTCAACTACTTTAATTCCGGTTTCAAACATTTCCTTTTGAGTTGAAAGGTCTTCAAACCTCGGCGCCGGACGGTGAATAGGATATTTCGTAACACCTTTGATTTCACCGAGTCCATCGATTCCGTTACCAATAACATTGATCAACCGACCAAGTGTATTTGGACCAACAGGAATTGAAATTGGACTTCCCGTATCTATCGCTTTCATTCCACGAACAAGACCGTCTGTTGAATCCATTGCAACTGTACGAACGGTATTTTCGCCAATGTGCTGCTGACATTCAACAACAAGGATAGATCCATCTTCGCGCTTGATTTCAAGAGCTTCGTGAATATTTGGTAGCCCAGCACCTGCCTGGCTAAAGTTTATATCAACCACAGGTCCAATAACCTGAACTATTTCACCATACAAATCGGCCATAGCTTTTTATGTTAAAATATGATAGCGACAAAATTAGCTAATAATTGAATTAATAAGTTAAATCGTTAAATCTTTATTTGAATGATTTTCCTTGATAGTAAATCTCCATGTATTGTTGTAAACTTTTGTCAATCTCATTCTTTAAATCATTTTGACCATAGGTCTCAGATAATGAACCTAATTGCTGCAAAGATTGAAGGTTTACCTGCTTATCGTAATCAACAGAATTTTCATAGTATTTGCTCAAACTGAAAAGGTATTTCAGGTTTTCATTAGTTGCTTTCAAGAAATCCGTTACGATTTTGTTCGCTTTTTCGGTCTCATTAAGCTTATAGTATAGTTCAATTGTTCCGATTGTAAACAAATCGTAAGGGTATTTTTCCTGTGGCATTAAGCCATAAATCTTATTAAGAACTGCAAGAGCGGAGTCCTTCTTATTTAGAGCAATTAACTCTTCGGCTAATCGATTAAAATTATTTCTTATTCTTAAAACTGAAGTTGTTCGTTGATTGTTGTGCTCGATATTAACATCGGGTTGATCCATTCTGCCCCAACGAAATTTATTCATTAGGTTATTGTAAAGAATCTCAGCATCAATTCTTCCGACTGAAAGATATCCCTTTGATTTGGTTTTTATAGGAACTAAGCGATATGCAAAACCATCGAGTTGTAGATATTCACTCAGTCCTAAATCTGAATCACCATAGGCTGAGACAAAATATATTGGGCGTTTCCAATTGTTGTTGGCTAAAATATCAAGAATAATCATATCGCTTTTTTGGATATAGCTCTTCTTAATGGTTCCCTGCATCTCATCAACTATTTGGGATGAATTAGAATTACTAACAGTATTACTCGAAATAACTGCATTTTTATCGATTGTGAGTTTAAAACTTTTTGTTGGAATGTAAGCAACTGGATCTTCATCAGGAACCTTGTATTTTGTTTCTGGCTTATCACTTGCAACAAAGTCCATTACCTGTTTTAGCTCTATGGCTTGGTTAAATCTATCGAT
>DMPG01000137.1:6310-6443 GCA_003456055.1 Bacteroidota bacterium
AGTATCGTTATCGCCATTTGTAAACAGAATAGCATTTGGAGCGCATGAATTCAGATAGTTATATGCATAATCTCTTGCAGTATATCTACCTGAACGGTCGTGATCGTTCCAGTTTTGTGATCCCATGATAACC
>DMPG01000137.1:6493-7102 GCA_003456055.1 Bacteroidota bacterium
AATTGCAAAAGCATAAAATGAACCAGCGAAAGCGTAATCGCGTTCGCGGGGTTGAAGAGGGTATTGATTGAGGTAAACAACAATAGCAATTCCTGTTAAAACAAATAGAAGAGAAACAACAATCAAATTTCGTTTATCGCGTATGTACTGATAACCAAGTCCAAGTAAACCCAATATTAGCGGAAGGAAAAAATACCTATTTCGACCAATCCTGTTTAGCTGTTCGGGTGTTAAGTGATCCTGATTTCCAAGAAACATAGCATCAATGGGTTTAATACCACTAATCCAGTTGCCATTTGTTAGCCCTCCGCTGCTTTGAACATCGTCCTGACGACCCACAAAATTCCACATAAAGTAGCGCCAGTACATGAAACCGAGCTGATAGCTAACAAAGAACCTAAGGTTTTCGGTAAATGTTGGAACGTTTCTAATCTCTTGCTCACCATTTTGGTTGGTAACACGTTCAGGAGATCCAGTAATATTTGCCCATTTTTTGTACTCCTCCTCATGTCCTTCCCCGGGGCTCCACATTCTTGGAAAAATGGTTTGAAACCTTTCATCGAATTTGTAAGTAGTTTTTAAATAGGTGCGAACATATTTACCTTTTTT
>DMPG01000005.1:0-1128 GCA_003456055.1 Bacteroidota bacterium
AGGCTCCGATTGGTTTGTATATCAATTGGCCGAATCTTTCCATCAATCGTTCCGCATTTTCCCGTCAATCCGAAGAAGAGCAAAAGAAAACAATAGACAACAACATAAAAGAATTGACGAATGCATTCGAAGATGCTCGCGCTTATCTGAAAGCAAAAAAAGCTGATAGCGAAAAACATCAAACGGATCTGCGATGGGAAGCATTTGCTCCGCTGTTTGAAAAGAAAATAGCACTGTTCGTTTATGCAAATTCTATTGCACAGATCCAATCTGCCGTCCAGTTTGCAAAAGATCAGCAGGTGAATCTTGTTATCTACGGCGGCCGCGATGCATGGAAAGTACCAGAATTATTAAAGACGAATAATATTGCAGTTATTGTTGAGGTGATCCACGATCTTCCAACAAGACGCTGGGAAGAGTATGATAATCCTTTCACCGTTCCACTAAAATTATATCTAGCAGGAATTAAATATGCGATAGCTGGCGGCGGCGGAGGGACGATGAATGAACGTAATCTTGCGTATCAAGCAGCAACAGCATCGGCGTACGGACTTCCCAAAGAGGAAGCGTTACGAGCGATTACAATTAATCCCGCCGCAATTCTTGGTATTGACTCAATGGTCGGTTCGCTTGATGTTGGTAAAGATGCAACATTGATCGTGACCAATGGTGATCCGCTGGAAATTATGTCGAATGTTGAAATGGAATTCATTCAGGGAAAGAAGATCGATCTCCGCAGCCGACACACAGAGCTGTATAAAAAGTATCAGGAAAAATATAAACAGTTGGGGATAGTGAAATAGTTTTGTCATAAAAAATCCTGCGTGAGCAGGATTTTTTATTATTACCGTGTAGAAAATAAGATCATCTCATCAATATCATCTTCTTTGTTTGTGTGAAACTGCCCGGCAGAAGACGATAAAAATAAACTCCGGAGGCAACTGTCTGATCGGATCCATTTTTCCCATTCCAGACTTTCAAATAGACACCTTCGCCAAGTTCTTCGTCTATCAATGTTTGCACTTCTCGACCGATCGCATCAAATATTTTCAACCTCGTGATTCCTTTCTGTGCAATTGAGAATTGTATATTTGTTTCTGGGTTGAATGGATTTGGGAAATTTTGTTC
>DMPG01000005.1:1178-15370 GCA_003456055.1 Bacteroidota bacterium
TGAGCGGGTCGTACGAGCATAATAAAGAGTACCAGAAGGAATGGAGTACGAGTTGTAAATATTTTTCTTTTTAAAAATAATGCCGGCGTGAGAATTATTAGCAACCTTTCTATATTGGGGAGGCGTTAGAATGATGATCTCTTCGTCCAAATCCCAACGTAATTTTTTCCCGCTGACCGGTGAATCTTTTACCAATAATTGGAGTGGAATCGAATCTCCAATAATTGAAACTTTAAAAGGGGTTCGAACATTTTTAATACTAGGATTTGCAGTTCCGGCACTATCGAGCGGAGTAATATAATCACCGGAAAAAGTTGTATCCATTGAACCAAATTCAAATTTCACGTCTATGGGTGCGTACAAGGGACTACCTATTGTCGGTCTTTGCAGTGACACTGTGACATTATTTGTAAATGAAATAAAACGACTATTAATTGAATCAAGACCAATCGGATCATTCCTAAACCAAATTCTCAACCCATCAACAAGAGGTCCGCTTCCGGTTATTGCCGTCAATGGTTCTTTTGTTAACTTCACTTGATCTGTTGTAAGGTTCTTCAGATTATAGTATAAACTCCCATTTAACGAATCAAACGAAATTCGATAGATATTTCCGGTTAATGCATTACTGTCAGCAACACCGGGGAATACCTTTCCTGTCGCATTTCCGAAGACGTGTTTGTGTGTTGTCGTATCTGTTAATGCATAGAAGAAATTTGCGATCCGAAATGGTTTTGATTCAACAAATGAAGATTTTCCATTTGCGGATGCTTCAATTTTAATCTTGGCCGTTGGAGTGTTAGCAACTTTTTTTGAATCAAATGAANNAGTATTAGGAACTTGTTCCATTAGGGTATATGAATATCCTTCATTGCTGCTATAATAAATTTTTATCGTAATAGGATCGTCATCAGCATCACCCGCAATCCACCGGACTGGGATGAATCCGCTATACTGATTTTGCAGAGGTGATAAAAAGACTATTTCTGGAGACGCATCGCCTGCCCGATTGATCCTAAAATAGCCGTCGCTTGAATCATAAGAGATCGTTGTTCCAATGTTGTTGANNAAAGATTCCATCTGGAAGATCAGATAAATTCCATTGATACGATCCGGTATTTGGGATCTTTTTCCCAATCTCATTCCACCATTTTGCATTATAAGTATTTCCAAAATAGAGTGTTACGGTTGAATCATTTGTCAATGCAGCAGTCGACCATTGAATTTGGATTTGATTCGATTGAATTACCTGTTCTTTTGTAGGAGAAAGAATAGAAATTGCCGGTCCCCGAGGGTTGAAAAGAAAATCATATGTTAGGTCGATATAATCAGCCTTAGATTTTAATTCTTCAAGATCGTTGGCAAAAAGAATGGCTGTTCCAAATGTAGTGGTAGCATTGGTATCCAGCGGAAAATATCCGCATCCAAACAGCATTACGTAGTCTCCAAGGTTTTCAACCGGAGGATAAAATGTATTGCTGGTAAAAACACCTGGTTTCATCATTTCATACATCAATGAATCATTCTTCGGACGATTGATACCTCCGTAAGGAAGTGAAGCATAACTTGTTAAACCTTTCTGGAGCGGGGTACCAGCCAACAGTACACCAAAATATCCTGGAGAAAGAATGGAACTATTACTTTTAAAATCCGGGTCCCACGAATAAATAAGGCTGCGAAGAGAATCGAAATTCGAAGCATCATCATTATAATCGTTTGCGCCACCAATATGCGGATCACCATACATTCCTGCGACAACGGCAGGTAAATTCTTATCACTGATATTTGAAATATCATACGTTGTTAAAAACATATCTTCAAGATTGGGATGAGCAAACAAATAGTGTCGCACTTCTACCTTTAAACCTAATCCTTGATTCACCGAATCATTGATGTAGGGGTAATAAGGGAATTCTTTATCACTGCTATCACTGATGACATAATATGATTCAAGATCTGCAAGCGGATTTCCATACTTTCCTTTCCATGTTGCCCATGGTATGGGCCACGATGCCGGATTTTGATTATTTGCTATATCATTTTGTCCATCGTTTGAATAACCAGAGACTGGCAGCCATCCCCATTTATTGACCCCATCCGGCGAAAAATCTCCGTCGGTCGTACTTCTATTTGAGGCGCCAATACCGTCGATGATAATTCGTGTAGAATCCCCGGACAAGTTGATCGGTACTTTAGCTCCTGCTAAGAATCCGATCTCATATGCATATCCCAAACCATTCCATGTTAAATCTAATACATTCGACTGAACACCAGGATTGCTTATACTTCCGGTATTGTATACAATCGTTTTAATTTTATTCCCCTGTAATATCAACGCTTTTCGNNTTTTGGGAAGGGGATTGGATATTTCGTTCTGCTTCTTTTTGTGCAGACATTCTTGCTGTTGAGACAAACGCAATAATAGCAACCGCGAGGAAAATTCTATTCATGGAAACACCTAAAATGAAGTGATGCAAAATGAGTGTTCAATAACTTGAAGTAGAAATATTAGGATAAAATCATGATTATTTCTCTTGTAATCAACAATCCGAATATTTTTTATTAAAAAAAAAGTCCACTTTGCGGACTCTTATATTTTCACTACAATTTGTCTATTTAATTATCCTTTGCACCTTGATCGATCCATCGTATGAAAAGATTGACCTCATCTTCGCTCAATTTCTTTTTTGAAAAGATCGGCATCTGTGCACCTTTTGGTGGTTTCGGTAAAAGTTTTATGACGAGATAACTGTTGGATCCATTTCCCGGCACAACAAGATTCTTCGTTTTGCCGCTGGTACGAATTAGCGAAACNNAAACTGTTGGGATTTTCCTCGTCTTGTTCGTGGCATTTTATGCATTTGGACTTTACGATAGGATATATGTCTTTTGAATATGATACTGCATCGTTATCTTGAGCAGAAGTCCATCCGAACATGAATACGATGACAGCACAGAAGAGTAGGGGTTTCATCAAAAAAATTCCTATCATTAATTGTTCTTAGCACCTTGATCGATCCATGTAGAGATCATCTCAATTGTTTCGTCATCCAGTGGAATTTTTCCTCTTGGCAGTTGTTTGCCAAACTTCGCCGTTCCTTTTAATTTCTGGATAAATAGGCTTTCCTCACTATTCCCAGACTTAATGACCGGACCATGTTTACTGTCTCCTTTCATCAATTCTTTATAATCATCTAAATACAATCCGCTCGGACCTTCGTCTTCAGTATTATGACAACCCATACATTTCTTAATCAGTACCGGCATGATCTCTTTTTTAAATGAAACTTTTGCTTTCTTTTCCTGAGCAACAACGAACGATGATAGCAACAAACAAATAACAATAAAATATCTCATAGCTAATGCCGATCCTTTCAATTTAATTATTTTGTGCACCTTGATTAATCCATTCGACAAATTTTTGAATTTCACTATTGGACATGAACGGTCCTCCTTGTGGCATCCGTGTTCCCGATGTTCCTCGCAATTTTTTTATAATCAAACTTCCCTCACCGTTACCGACTGTTACTCGCGTTAGGATTGTTGTGTGGGTTGCGACACTAAATCCTCCGCTGCTTGGATGACAGCCTGCACAATTATAACTCGTTATCAATGGACGGATATCATTGATGAAGCTGATTGCTGAAACAGTGCCAAGGACTTTGAAATTCTTTCCGGCACTTGATACTCCATTTACCATTACGGTTACATTTCCGGTAGAGGTATTCGCAGGGACTTTAACCCGAACGGAGGAATCACTCCACGAAACAATCGCTGATACGCCGATCGATCCAAAACGTATTGAACTGGATCCTTGAACAGAGCCGAATTTTTTACCGATAATTGTTACCGTATCACCAACAGCTCCCGAATCCGGTACAATTGATAAAAGAGTAGGAGGTGTGACGACTGCAGCAATCGGATCACCCTGATCATCACACGCGGCAATAAAGAACATTACAGAAAATATTATTACCGAAAGGAATTTCATATTCATTTATTCTCCTTATAAAAAGAAATGGAACATTATATACAATTCATTGTTTTTCAGATCGGTTGGTTTTTCCTGATTGATGCGGTAGAGCGGACGGATCTCAACTCCCGTTAACGGAAATAATTCTGCACCGACGGTATAGCGTGTTGCACTTCCATCTTTTCTATCAATATTTGGGTCATAAAACTCATATCCGAATTTTAGATCGACACCACTTGCAAGAAGGTAGTTTGCTTCCAGATATAAAATGTTTCCTGTGACAAGTCTATTTAATATAGTTGAACTATTATGAGTGGTGATCATATCGTATTCTGCCTGCAACGTCAGATTGTTGTCATACGAGATGACACCGAATGCACCAAGGATCTGTGTCTTTCCCGGTCCGCCGTCCGTTGGTAAATTATATGCCGATCCGCCGATATTCAAGTTCACAACATCGGTTTGAATATTTGCATCAGCTCTTATAACAACCGCTTTGGTCTGTTTGTCAACGGCTCCGCCTCTTCCGCCATTTCTTCCGTTGAATACACCAATATTGATTGTGAAAATACTTGGATTGAAACCGAGTTCAATTCCGGTATCTTCAAATCCTTGTCCAAAGCCAAGTCCCTTTGGATAATTTAATCCGGTTGCAGAGGCACCTATTCCCTGAATAACACCAGGAATGGTTGAATATTCCTGACCGCCGCGAGTAAACAGTGTGTGATCGTCCATTTTCAATCCGTACGATGGAACAAAGTTTCCTATTTTAATATATCCATCCATCGGTAGAACTTTTGCAAGTCCGAATACTTCAAAACCGGAATACAAACCTTTGTCANNAATACTTCAAATCCATTGTACAAACCTTTGTCAACGTAGATCCGAAATTTTTTATTCAAGCGAAGATCAAGATAAAGATCTCCCTGCATTTGAAAGAAACTGGAAGTCGAACTCTGTTCGCGATAAAAAAAGAGTGTCCGATAATCCATTCCAACAGTAAAAAAATCATTCAATGCAGGAGAATATTCTTCAATATCTGTCGCTTCTTTAAAGGAAGCCATCGGAAGTTCTTCACGGCCATAGGTAGATCCAAATGTACTTCGCATTCCTTTACCGGACGGATTAATATGGCACGATTGGCATTTGGCTCCTTGGCGTGTTGCAAACTTTGGCAATGCTTCCATACTGGAGGTAATTATTATTATTACTGCTATAAAAATTTGTAAGCGTTGCATAAGGTATCTCCTAAAANNCCTAAAAATAGACAAATATGTCTTAATCCTGCTTTAATGTATTACAAGCTGGAATGAATTTCAATAGCAAAGTTGCAAAGATTACGGAAATGAGACAAAAACAATTATTGCAATAATAGGTTACTCAATACTAATGCAATTCTTACAAAGGTAATAATGTTAATTTCTTTGAGGAATAACAAATGAATTATTACCGTCGGAAATAACATCGAAGGAAGGAATGATTAATTTTAGTAATGGACTATCCCAAGCTTTGTTCTCATCATCTCGTAGAACGTTCTTATTATATAGAAATAGAATATCGTCGCCGAACAAAAATGCTAGATTTGGATCGTGGAGCGCGCTAATGACCGTGATTCCTTTTTTAACCAATGTCTTTATCAAGGTAAGAATCCGATTTTGATTGGTGAAATCGAGATGATTGGTCGGTTCATCCAATAAAAGTATGGATGGTTTATTCACCAATGAACGGGCAAGAAGTATCATTTGTTGTTCTCCGCCGGATAATTCTGAATAGATTCTATTTCTAAAGAAGTTTAGATCCAATTCGTGAATGATCTCATCAACAGCATCGTGATCTTTTTTTGATGGTAAAAAATCTACGTAGCAAGCTCTGCCGGTGAGGATCACATCTTCTACAGAAAAAGGAAATATTGGTCGATGATGTTGTCCAACGTATCCAACCATTTGTGAGAACTCTCTACTGTTCCAGGAAGATAATTCCTTTCCCGTACACTGAATTGATCCACTATAACCCGAAATGAGTCTAGCAAGCAAACGGATTAATGTAGATTTCCCTGAACCGTTGCGTCCTAGAAGAACGGTTAATTTTCCCTGCGCAATTTCAATGGTTACATTTTCAATCACGCTTTGATGAGTATATGAATACGCTACATTGTTTAGGCTAAAAGCGTTCATTAATGATTCCATCCGATATGATTCTTTTTCATAAGAAATAAAAAGACTGGTGCGCCAATGATCATCGTAAAGATTCCAATCGGTAATTCAAAAGACATCAATGATCTGGATATGTCATCAATAACCACAAGAAAACTTCCTCCGAGAGCAATACAGAGTGGAATAAGTTTTCTATTATCTACACCAACGATCATTCGCACAATGTGTGGAACGATTAATCCATAAAATCCAATGATACCGGCAACAGCAACTGCTGCGGAGCATGCAATTGAAATGATAAGCAGCAATATCCATTTATCCCGCAGCACATGAACGCCGCTTGATTTTGCTTCATCATCTCCCAACGCTAAAACATTCAGTCTCCAACGATACAAAAGTAATATACATAATCCAACGACCATTGGAAGAAGTGATACCTGAACTTTCTCCCAGCTTGCCGTATGAAAGTTTCCCATTGTCCAATGGATTATACTTTGGAGCTTAAACGGATCGCTGATGAATTGAATGATCGTTAAAAGAGCCGTGAATATTCCATTTACTACAACACCGGCTAATATGAGTGAAATAGTTGATACTTCTTTATTCTGCATTGCCGCAAAATAGCTTGTTCCTGCAGCGAGAATTCCAAAGATGAACGCTGATGGAATGAGTGGAAGCAGATGAAACGAAACTGAAAGTGCAGCACCAAATGCAGCTCCAGAAGATAAACCGAGAATGAACGGATCGACGAGAGGATTTCGAAATACAGCTTGCATCGCACCGCCGGATGCTGAGAGAACGGCACCGACAAGGAATACCAGAATTATTCTTGGTGCGCGTATATCAAATAATACAATTTGTGCTGATTCAGAAAGAATGGATGGTGATCCACTGTAATATTGCCAAAGATCTATCAATGAAATGTGAAACGCAGACCCAATAAAAAAGGAACCAAGAAGCACCGGAATTGGAAGGAGATACAATGACAAAATGAATATCTTTTTCATATTCATCTTAAATTGGTTTTCCGTATAAGAATGTCATCAGTGAATCTCGTTTCGTTCCGAATGTCTCTTCAGAGAAAGAAGTATTGTGAACCGCATTATACAGAAATGTAACCGCATATTGATATTTCAATGTCCAAAGGTCGCAATCAAAACTGCTTGGAAGTTCGAATACTTTCTTTGAACGAACGGCTTTTAATGTTCGAAGATATGAAGTGTTAATGATATCCGATGGATTGCAGGTTTCGGTGTTCCAGAGCAGGATGATATCCGGATTCCACTGAATCAATGTTTCAGCATTGATCGAAACGTGCTCTTGTTTTGATTGACACACATTGATGAACCCCGCAGAGGTAATGACGTTATTCACCGTACTTGATAGACCTGCTGTTTCAAACATTCCTGAAGCCCACATGAAATATACGCTTTGAGATTTATCTTTGGATTGTTTAAGAGATGCGATCTGTAGTTTGGTGAATTTGATAAGACTATCTGCCCGTTCTTGTCTGTTCAGCAGAATTCCAAAATCCTTTATTTCTTTGAAGATATCGTCTACGCTATTCAACATTACAGCATAAATAGGAATATGATGTGATTCCAGTGCATCAATAGCCTCATTCTGTGATGACCAAAGGATAACAAGATCTGGCTGTAACGCTATCACACTTTCCAGATTGACAAAATCCCAATTTCCTGGTGTTGGAAGATTTTTATTTCTTATTCTAACATCGAGTAAAGAATAGTAGGGATACAGTGGTGCACTATAGATGTTTGTCGAAATACCAACAAGTGTCTGTTCTGCCTGTAACATATATAATCCGGATGTTGCACTTTCAAGCAGGCAGACGATACGCTGAACCGGTTTGTCAAAGGAAAGAGACTTACCACGAAAGTCTGTTACAGAAATCGTTTGCTGTTTGGTCGACGGCAATTCTTTATTCTTGCACCCAAAACACAAACAACAAACAATGAGTAACAAATAAAATAATATGTGAACGGCTAACTTGATTAAAATGTCACTTTCAATCCGCCCGTGATACCAATCCCCGTATTCTTGAACTGCCACGGCATTTCATATTGATTGTCTGTAAGATTAGAAACGTGTAAGAATAGAACAGTTGCATGTCCTTCGCCATGCGCTATCGTCTGCATTGCTGAAAGATTAACGATTGCTCCTTGAGTGAATGCTTTGCGGCCAGATTTGGAATTGCTGTCATAGAAATCAGAACTATAATTCACATACGGATGAAGATGCAAACCAAAATCAAATGAAAGATCAAAACCAACATTTGCATTATTAGCGGGCGCGAAAGGAATTTCAGTCCCGTCCTGATCAACATTCGATGAGTTATCAATGGTTGTTTTCATATACGTATAATTTGCAAACCACGTGACGTTAGAATTTAACTGCTGAGATGCTTCAACTTCAAATCCATTGGAATGAGATTTACCCGCGTTGATGGATTGCGATTGCGAAGGGTTTGCACTGACGACATTTTCAACAATAGCATCATTCACCGTAATCATAAAAGCACGAACTCCAACTGAAAACGATGAAAGAATATTTACATCTGTTCCAAGATCAACTCCCAATCCTGATTCTGGATTAAGATTCGGATTTGGCAATTGTCCATTCTTTCCTGCAACACCTTTGTCGGATAGTTTTATCGTTCCACCGGTTGATTTAAGTCCGGGAGCTATGAAACTATTCCCTGCATTAGAATAGACGGCAATATCGTTATCAAGACGATACCGAATACCTGCGCTCCATAGCAAAGAATTCCACTGTTGAGAATGTTGTCCCGGTGCATTACCGTCAATAAGGTCGATTGCATTTTCTGTATAAGAATAACGCAGTCCACCGCGCAGTATTAAATCGCTGAGTCTGAATTCTTCCTGTGCATAAATACCCGCTTGTGTCCCGTTCGATTTGTTTCCGTATTGTTGGTATCCGAGTAATGGATCAGACCAAGTTGAATATCCGGCATGTTGATAATCGGCTCCAAATATAAAAAGGTTATTGTCACCATGTTTAAAACTCACACTTACATCTACGGGTACGATGTTTTGAACAACACCGTTATTAGATTTCAAAGTATCAATAACGCCAAAACTGCTTTCCTGCCAACTCCGATCATATTGTCGAAGTCCAAAATGAGATTGAAGTGAAATGGCATCGGAAAGAGATAGTGAATACCCCGCATTAATGAGAGTGTAATCATTATCAAATCCGCGATAGACTCTTCCTGCATCTCCTGCATGAAATACTTTGTTCACAAATATAGAGAATCGTTGTTTTTCATCAACAGCAAATGACGCACCTCCAAAGAGTTTTGTCTTTGTGTAATCAGGATTCTTTTTCATGTTCAACCAAGAATTGGTAATGCCGTAATTCGTGTAATCTGATTTCTCATAGGTTGCACCGACAAAATAATTCACATTCTTTGAATTATCCTGATGAAAGAAATGATTATTGATCGTGTTGTATGAACCAAATGAAGTTGAAGCTGTTGTTTGTTGTCGATCAAAATTGTCTTTGAGAATAAGATTAACCGTCCCTGTTAATGGACTTTGATTTCCTGCGAAATCTTGTGAGAGATAATTTGGATACAATACCGATGCCGGGCCACGTTGCACTTCAATCCTAGAAATAGCTGAAATATCAATGGCCATCGGATCGACAAATGCATCAATTGGTAATCCTTGAAGCATATATGTACTATATTTTGGACCGATACCTCCGTAAGTTCCCCAATTAGCATCATTTCGCGAAAGAGGACGAATTGCATTGCCGGGCTGCATTCCGACAGCTTCCGATAAATTATTATTTGTTAAGATAATTGAGGAAAGCGTGCTATCGGAGACAACATCAATTTTTTGTGTAACATTTCCTTTGGATTCGAACTGTTTGGATGCGGTAACAACAACTTCGGACATTGGAACTATTTTCTTGTCTTCTTGACTGTAAAGGAATGAAAATACAAAAAGAAATAGAATCAATTTGCTGATATTAGTCTTCATAGTTATGCTTTATGATGGTGAGTGTGTGTATGTTTATGTGATGATTTTTCCGACGTTGTGATGGTCAATTTACCATGCTGCACCCCTTTAAAGCTTAATAGTTTTTCTGCAAGAGTTTTAATAACCTCGGCTTTGCCCTGAAGCAATATCACTTCAAGACAACTGTCATGATCAACATGAACATGTATTGTTGAAATAATATTTTGGTAGAATTCATGTTGAAGCGATGAGAGAGATTTTTCCAGATTACGCTTATGGTGATCGTAAATATAAACAAGGGCAGCGTAGATATGTTCATTGGGTAATGAGGTATTCTCCTCGACAAGTTTTTCGCGAACAATATCGCGTATAGCTTCCGATCTGTTGCTATATCCTTTGTGTGATATGAGATGGTCGAAAGTATCAAGGAGGTCTTGCTCCATTGAAATACCGAATCTGACGAGTTTTTTCATTTGATCTCCGTGCTACGAATATATTAAATGTAGCACTGAATGAATGGAAAAGCAATGAATAAAACGATGGATACTGGACAAACAAGTATGATTTCTCTCGTATTGTACAGCAATACTCAATTCAATAATGAAATATTGTAGAATATTAGGAAAGGGAGTTTCGTTCCGGTGGTTGGATTATTTTCAGAGTAAATCCATTTGAAACATCTCCTTGAAGAAAAGAAGAAAATAAAAGAAGTGTATGATTATCGATTGTGTGAACACTAATTTTGTTTATTGTAACAAAGATTAATTCCGGTGTGCGAATTTCAATTTTTGGAGGTGTTGGAGTTGATTTTTCTTCAACGATGGTGTTGATATAACATTCACCATTGCACAGAGGTAATTCTTTATTTCACAAAATGATGCGGCAATATATTCCTGATAAGCAAAGTAAGATGCCCAAATGATAGGACACTTAATGGATAATGATAAAAAAGGAATAAAATAGTCTTCTTTATTGCAAAAAAATTCAAAAAACCCTTCCGATTTGCAACGAGTGGAAATGATAAGAAAAATTCTTTTAGAATTTTTTACGTCTGTTGCGGATATAGTCCACGAACAAGAACTGTCCGAGGTTGTTCAACGAGGAATAATACGCGCGCCCTTTGTTTGCCTTCGTCAATTCTTCCACAAAGTTGATGAGGTATGGGTCTTGTGCGATCATAAACGTGCTGATGGTGATCTTCTCACGGCGGCATTGTACTGCTTCATCCAATGTTTTGTTGACGATCTTCGGATCGAGCCCAAATGAATTTTTGTATAATCGTCCGGAATCTTCGAACATTGCTGAAGGTTTACCATCAGTGATCATAAAGATCTGCTTATTGGCATTGCCGCATTTACGAAGAAGATTTCGAGCCATCTGTAGCCCGGCGCGAGTGTTCGTGTGGAATGGTCCGACCTGTAGAAATGGGATCTCGGCAAGACTGATCAAGCTGGCATCGTCGCCGAAGGTAAGGCATGCAAGAAAATCTTTCGGGAATTTTGTCTGGATCAATTCTGCAAGTGCAAGTGCAACCTGTTTGGCAGGAGTGATACGGTCTTCACCATATAAGATCATACTGTGAGAAATATCGATCATCAACACCGTTGCGCAGGATGAAAGGTTCTCCGTCTCATACACTTCAAGATCGTCTTCCTGCAGATTGAAATCATCAATGCCGTCGCGTTTCAACGCATTGGTCATTGTTGAGGTAAGATCGATATCCGTAGACCGATCGCCGAAGTTCCATTTTTTTGTTTCGCTCAATCTCTCTACGCCGTTGCCAGTATTCGGCGTCTCATGATTTCCCATTGGATTCTTTTTGAGAGAAGAGAATATTTCCTTCAATGCATCCTGGCGGATCTTTTGGACTCCTTTTGTTGTCAATTCGAAATTATTCTTGACCTCTTCAATGATTCCCATTTCTTTCAACTTCTCAACAAGATCGTCGATCGTCATTTCTTCATCAAAAATGCCATACTCTTTGGCAAGCTGACGAAGCCATTCCAATGCTTCTTCAACGTTGCCGCTTGATTGCAGAACAAGATAATTGAATAACTTTGTCAGTTGTTCAAGCCGTTGTTCATCAGTTGCGGAATTTTCGTTCCACTTGCTATATAAGAACTTCATTCTAAATTAACAATTGACAATTGACAATGGAAAATGGACAATTATTTTTTCTTTAAGTTACTTTTTGTAGTCTTTAAAATTGTCGTAAGTAATTTTTCTAACTCCCTACAGGACTCAATTAACTTAGCCGCGCTATTAGAATCTAGTGTGTTCGTATCCATCAATAATCGGAGCCAATAATGAGTTTCATTCGCTTCTTTATTTGCAATTGAAAGTTTATGCACGAAATCCGCTTTGCTTTCAGCTTGATTTGCTTCTTCAACTAATGCGCCAATGGCGGTTCCGCTTCGTAATAATTGTTTTGCAAGAACAAATTCTTTGCTCTCATTCATTTGTTTTGTTATGAGAATTATTTTCAGAGCAAAAGCATACGATTTTTCTTTTAAAGGATTTTGTTTGGTTTCACTCATTTATATTTGCTCCTTTCTTTTTACAAAAGATTTTGAATTGTCAACTGTCAATTGTGCATTGTCAATTAAAAAGTTAGTCGTCCAAATCAGAGAACTTTCCTTTATTCGAAAAAATACTTCCAACCATATCTTTGTAATGAGTGATATGATCGACTTCATCCTTTGCGATCTTTGAATTCTGGTGTAATCCATCCAACACAAATTCCATTGCCGAGGCAAGATTGAATTGATTGTTGGGGTCCAATTTGAAAAATTTTTGAGTAACCGCATAAAGATTGGGTACTCGATTGAGTTCGGCGTAATATGCTATGAACGGCATATCATCCGCAACTTCAATTGAGTTTCCAGTTTCAAACCATTGTACAATCTTTGAATATTCGCTGGTATCTTTTGGTTCTTGTCCCTGTGGAGTCCGTTTCGGTTTTTGTAGTGGGTCCGGAAAATATTTTTTAAACACTTCACGTGTTGCTTTTCCAAGGAGTGCTTTACCGACTTTATTTGCTCCTTCTTGTTCACCTTCAAACACCAATTCAACTTTTCCAGTTACACCGGGCAATGCGTGGGGAAGATCGCACATTCTCGGAACGATATCTTTTTCGTTCAGCACAATCGCACGCCGCTCAGCGTTGCTCACAAGATTTTCCATTGCAGCAATGGTTAACCGTGCACTCACCCCGGATTTTTGATCGACAAACTCACTTTTGCGGGCTTCGAACGCAATATTCTCAATGATCTCCTTGAAGTAGTATGGCATATGCAATTTTTGTCCATCACGCTGAACCCATGCTTCCTGATCGGTGATCTCAATTGCATCTTCTAATGAACGGGGATAATGTGTAAGGATCTGAGAATCGATTCTGTCTTTCAACGGAGTGATGATGCTGCCGCGATTCGTGTAATCTTCCGGATTTGCAGTAAAAACAAGAAACACATCCAATGGAATTCGAATGTTGAATCCTCGGATCTGTACATCCTTTTCTTCAAGAATATTGAATAAGCCAACCTGAATGCGCGGCTGGAGATCGGGAAGTTCGTTGATCGCAAATATTCCCCGATTACTCCGCGGAATCAAACCAAAATGGATCGCCCCTTCGTGTGAATAATGTAATCGCTGCGTTGCCGCTTTGATCGGATCGATATCGCCGATAAGATCGGCGATCGTGACATCCGGTGTTGCTAATTTTTCACTGAATCGCTGCGAACGATGGATCCATTCGATTTCTGTTTCATCTCCAAATTTTGCAACTTGATCTGCACCGAATTTGCTGATAGGAGCGAATGGATTGTCGTTGATCTCGCTTCCTTTGATCGTTGGAATATATTCATCCAGCAATGATGGAATCTGACGGATCAATCTTGTCTTTGCCTGACCCCGAAGTCCGAGAAGAATGATATCGTGTTTTGCCAATATCGCATTGATCAGTGCCGGAATCACCGTCGATTCATAACCGACGATGCCCGGAAAGAGCTGTTCCTTTGCACGTAGTTTCTTTATGAGATTGACTCTGATCTCATCTTTTACCGA
>DMPG01000005.1:15394-15550 GCA_003456055.1 Bacteroidota bacterium
TTTATTCAATATAGTCCTGCCACCGGCAAAAATCAATTTCTTGTAATTGGAGAAATGTTACGCTATTTTTGTAGTAATTAAATTCAGGACTAGAAATTACGATCGATGAGTTTTTGACCTATGGCACTTTCATTACCTAATAAAACACTTGTATTG
>DMPG01000024.1 GCA_003456055.1 Bacteroidota bacterium
TTGTGAAAGCGGAACAAAACCATCAACGCCAAGCGGAAGTTCAACGATCACACCTTTTTCAATGATGCGAACCACTTTGCCTTCAACTTCTGTATTGACTTTGTATTGGCTTCCAAACGTATCCCAAGGATTATCGTTCAATTGTTTATGACCGAGTGATATACGACGTTGGTCGACATCGACACCAAGGATAACAACATAAATTGCATCACCTTTTTTCACAATTTCGCCGGGGTGGCGGATCTTCTTTGTCCACGACAGGTCCGAAATGTGGATCANNCGTCGATTTCGAGAACAACTACATTTAAAGTTTCGCCAATGCTGCAGAATTCAGCGGGGTGTTTAATTTTCTTGGTCCATGACAAATCAGAAATGTGAATGAGACCGTCAATTCCCTGTTCAAGTTCTACGAATACACCGAAGTTCGTCAAATTACGAACTGTACCGCTGTGTTTGGAACCGATCGGGTATTTCACCATCAACGAACTCCATGGATCGGGTTCGAGTTGTTTCATTCCAAGTGATATCTTCTTTCCTGCTGCATCCAATGAAAGGATAACCGCTTCGATCACTTGACCCATTGAAACGATCTGTGATGGATGTTTTACATGCTGTGTCCAGCTCATCTCAGAAATATGAATAAGACCTTCGATACCTTTTTCAATTTCGATGAACGCGCCGTAATCGGTAAGCGAAACAACTTTTCCGCTGACTTTCTTGCCGATCGGATAACGTTCGTCGATCTTTTCCCACGGATGTGCCTGCAATTGTTTCATTCCGAGCGAGATACGTTTCTTCTCTCCGTCGAAATCGAGAACTACAACGTTCACAGTTTGATCGAGCTTTACAACTTCAGAAGGATGATTGATCCTTCCCCACGAAAGATCTGTAATGTGAATCAAACCATCTACGNNGCCGAGATCGATGAACACACCAAAATCAGCAATTGCTTTAACGATACCTTCAAGGATCTGACCTTTTTCAAGGCCGGAAAGAATTGTTTTCCGTTGACCTGAAAGCTCTTCTTCAACAAGGATCTTATGACTGACAACAATATTTTCCGAAGGATGATTTACTTTCACCACACGGAAGTCCATTTCTTTACCAAGCAATGCATCAAAATCACGCACCGGACGAACATCGATCTGCGAACCGGGCAGGAATGCATCGATTCCAAGCACATCAACGACAAGACCACCTTTAATACGGCGGATAATTTTTCCCTGAACAACTTCGCCGGAGGTATACGATCTTGTAACTTTTTCCCATACACGCATAAAGTCTGCACGTTTACGCGAGAGAACCATTTGCCCATCTTTATCTTCGATGCTTTCGAGAAATACTTCTACTTCATCGCCGATNNGTTAATGTTTGGAAATTCACCGATCGGAACAGTTCCTTCGGATTTAAAACCGATGTCCAACACGACATCATTGTGTCCGATGAAAGCAATCTTCCCTTTCACGATCTCACCTTGGGTTATTTTACCCAACGTTCCTTCGTACATCTCGGTGAGCATTTTCATTTCCTCATCGGAATATGGCTTATCATCGATGAGTACATCTATTTCTTTAATTTGTGACATTATGTATCTCCATGTTTTCTTTTCCAAAAACGAAATGTCTCTGGAATGAAAACTAGATCGTGATCTTTGTGAAGCATTAAACGGTCATCGGCATTTAACGCAGCACAACAATTACGATCGCATTACTGTTTAGTTTATAGATTAGTTTATTTTGGATGACCTTACATTTATTTGAAACGCATTTCAATTTCTTTTTTTACTCTATCCATCAACCACTGTGGTGTAGAAGTTGCTCCGCTGATTCCAACTGTTTCAACTCCATTAAACCATTCATTTTGCAATTCAACTTCATTTTCAATGAAATATGTCTTAGGATTTTCTGATTTTGCAATCTCATACAACACTTTCCCATTCGAACTCATTTTCCCTGCAACAAAAATCATCACATCGTTGCTTTTAGAGAATTCACGTAATTTTTTATCTCGTCCGGAAACTTGTCCGCAGATCGTATCCTTTGCATGAAAATCAATCGCCATCTCTTCAAATGTCCCAACTTCAAATTCTGCTTTGATCTTTTCTTTGATAGCATCGCGTATTGCATANNGCATAGAACGTCACTTTATCCATCGTTGTCTGAGAAAAGAGAACAGTCTTCTTTGAGAAATCAAGTTTATCAATTTCCGCAACAGACTTGATTACAATAGCAGTTCCATTTGTATGACCTACCAACCCGATCACTTCGGCATGATCTTTTTTTCCAAAGATCACGACCTGATATTTCTTGTCGTAAAATTTTCTGATTCGTTCCTGAACTTTTGTTACAACAGGGCAAGTCGCATCGATAACATCAATTCCCCACTCCTTCATCTTGCGGAATGTTTCAGGCGGTTCACCATGAGCTCGGATCAACACTTTTGCGTCTTTCAGATTCTTTAAATCGTCATGACGAATTGTACGTAATCCTTTTGCTTCTAACCGCTCGATCTCTACAGGATTATGTATTATCTCTCCGAGAGAATACAGTTTACCGGTTTCACTAAGTTCCTGTTCCGCAATATCCACGGTGCGAACAACTCCCCAACAGAATCCGGAATTATTATCAACTGTTACTTTCATTCAGATATTATCTTCTTTGCTTTCGCCACAATAAATTCTACTTGCTCCTGAATGGTTAATTTCGTCGTATCCAATTCAATTGCATCACCTGCTTTGCACAACGGACTTACTTCACGTTCTGAATCAATTCTATCCCGTTCTACAATTTCTTTGACAAGATCATCAATTGTTATCTCTACACCTTTTGCAATCAATTCTTTTTTCCTTCGTTCAGCACGCTCACGCTCATTTGCAAGCATGAATATCTTTAATTCTGCTTTTGGAAAAACAATTGTACCAATATCCCGACCTTCCAACACAATTCCACCATCATTACCCATTGCTCGCTGTTCATTTACCATCAGTGCACGAACTTCAGAGACTGTGCTTACAGGGCTAACACTATTTGTTACTTCAGGTAATCGAATCTCTTCACTTACTTCTTCACCATCCAAAACAACTTTTACTTTTGCTCCATTTGAAACAAGTCGAACTGACGTAACTTTTGCAAGTTCAGCAACTTTTTTTGAGTCATGCGCGGAAATCTTATTTTTCAGCACTTTTAATGCCATTGCACGGTACATTGCTCCAGTATCAATGTGAAGATATCCAAGTTCAGCAGCAACCAGTTTTGCAGTAGTACTTTTTCCTGATGCTGCAGGTCCGTCGATTGCAATAATTATTTTCTTCACAACGTACTTTTTTTCGCTTAAATTGAATCTAAATATACTGATTTTTGAATCCTCTTCCAAAATAATTGTTAAACCTATGCAAAAGTTAAGTCACGATGAAATATCAAGGAATAGAACAAAAATTGAAGAAATTTCATCAATTCAAAGAAATCCAATTTTCGCTTTGGCAGATAACATCAGAAGTCTCTATAATGTCGGTTCAATCTTCAGAAGTTCTGATGGTGCTCTATTGAATAAATTGTTTCTCACTGGTTTTACACCATTTCCGCCACGAAAAGAAATCGATAAAACCGCACTTTCATCGACAAACACTGTTCCCTGGGAATATTATAAAAATCCATTGGATGCTGTTTTTCAATTAAAAGAGAAAAAAATAAAAGTTTGTGTTTTAGAACTGACCAACAAAAGTGTTCCTCATTATGACCTTACAAAACAAGATTTTCCATTATGTCTTGTCGTTGGAAATGAAATAACCGGAGTTTCGAAAGAAATAATTGAACAGGCTGATATGGCGATTGAAATTCCGATGTATGGAAATAAGCAATCCCTTAATGTTGCTGTGGCGTACGGAATAGTTTTGTACGATTGTTTGCGGATACTTCGTCAGCAGAAGCAAGGGTAAAATAATCTGTTTTCTCCAACGTATGAATTCTGATTACTCCGGCACGAACTAAGGTCGTAAGAATTCGTGAGGCTCTTCGAATGGATACATTAATGAGTTCTGAAAATTCAGCAACGGTGATTCGAGGATTTGTTTCGAGATATTCGAACAATCGTTTTTCATTGTGTCCAATGGATATTGTTAACGGAGTCTTATCGGGATGTTCATCTCGTAATACTTTAATCACTTCCTTGCTAGCAAGAACTGTATTATCGTTTACGCGGATAAAAACATTCATTTCTTCGTTTTCCTCTTTCACATAATGAGGTTTTGTATCACTCTCTTCAACTGTTGCAACAATAACATCACGATGATTGTAAGGAATGATGTTAATGGAAACTAACACAGGCGGATCACAATAAAATTCTGCTGCTTCATCAATCAGATCGAGTTCGGTTTTTTCACTTTCTACACCGATGATTNNGAGTTCGGTTTTTTCGCTTTCCACGCCGATGATCGAACCGTCATCATCAACGCCAAAAAGTATTAGCCCGCCGCTGGTATTTGCAAATGCTGACAATGTTTTTGCAATCTTTAAAGGCGAAGATACCTTTCGCTTGAACTCCAACTCAAATCCTTCTCCATCTTCGATCAACAATTTTAAGTCGTGAATATTCGTNNATTCTGTTAAGGATAATAGATGAACGACGAGCAACATAACGGGACATTACATTTGGTTGAAACCTTCTTGGACTAGGAATCACTGCGGCCATTTGTGCAGCTTCTTCTCTTGTTAGTTGAGACGATGATTTTCCAAAATATTTTTTTGAAGCCGCTTCAGCGCCATAAATGCCATTTCCCCACTCGATCACATTGAGATATATTTCTAATATCCTTCTTTTAGAAAGTGTTCGTTCCATCCGTAATGTGATAATCAATTCTTTCAATTTCCGCACAGGATCTTTCGATGTGGATAAGTATAAATTTTTCGAAAGTTGCTGTGAAATAGTGCTGCCGCCTCTCGCCGCTTTTCCTTTTTCTAAATTCTTAATGATGGACTCTTCCACTTCATACCAATCAACACCGTCATGTTCGTAAAACATTCCATCTTCAGAAACAATAACAGCATTGATAAGATTTCTTGATATTCGAGAAATTGGAATCCAGTGTTGCTGAATGGCAAATGGCTTGTCTGATAGAGCCGCTTCTGCTTCCCTCTGTTCCATCATTGCAGTTTTTTTAGGATTATTCTTACGAAGTGACTGAAGACTATTGTTTGGAAGAATTAAATATTGTAGAAATAATAAAGATCCTACACCAAGAATAATTGACTTGAGTTTGTTTGATTTCGTCCATCGAATTAAAGTGTGGACTTGCTCTAAGATAAAAATTGTATGCTGTTCCACGTTATCTCTTTACCGTGTCCAAAAATCCTTGAAGTAAAATTGCCGAGGCAACTTCATCAACTTTACCTTTATTTTGCTGACGTTTTTTTTTGGGTGTGCCCATGGCAAGAATAGATGCCTGCGCCATCACAGATGTAAACCGTTCGTCGATCTGATGGATCTCTAGTGAAGTTATCTCCTGCAACTTCTTGATAAATTGAAGAACTTCTTCTGCCTTCGTTCCCATTTCTCCTTTCAGATTCAATGGCTTGCCGATTATGATTTTTTCTACATTCTGTTCTTTGATGATCGTAAGAATTTTTTCCAAACAGCGGTCATCATTTTGAATTGTTGTAAAACCGTTTGCAATTATTTTTAGTGGATCACTTAATGCTAATCCGATACGTACTGATCCGTAATCAATTCCAAGATATCGTGTATATTCACTACTCATCAAATCGCTCAACTTTCGTTATACTCTTTATCCGTTTCAGTCGTTCAATAATCCCATTAAGATGCGCTATGTCTTTAACATACATAATAAATTGTCCGTCAAATAACGAATCCTTTGTATTGATAGTCACACCGCGAATATTCGTATTATTGAAATTCGAAATAGCATTCGTCACATCATTCAATAATCCACTTCTATCGCTTCCTGAAATTCTAACACCCGCGATAAAGTCTCCGGCATTTGATTCCGGCCACGAGACAAGAACAATCCGTTCTTCACTATTATTCAACATCGATTGAACATTTCGACAATTCCTGCGATGAATCTTAATTCCTTCACCTGTTGTTACATAACCCACAATATCGTCACCTGGAATTGGACTACAGCATTTTGCATAGCTGTACAGCATATCTCCTTTTGTTCCCAATATGGAAATACCATTGGTAAAACTGCGTGCTGTATCAACAAACTTATTAAAGATCGAAGTTGTCACTTCCGTTTTCACTTCAACGTCAGATCGTTGTTTATTATCTGTCAATTCAGCAATGACAACATCCGTATCGATCTCTTCCTTTTTAATTGCAAGAAAGAATGCCTGCAAGTTGTCAAATCGTTTGGTGTGGATGAATTTTGTCAATTCATCATCGTTGATATGCAGTTTTGATTTCTTCGCTTTCTTTTCCCAAATCTCTTTTCCTTCAGCTGTCAATTTATGTTCTTCATCGTTGATAAAGCGCCGGATATGAGATTTAGCTTTATGTGTTACCGCAAATTTTTCCCAATCATAGTTCGGCGTTTGTTTCTTCGATGTGATCACTTCCACTTGATCTCCACTTCTTAAAATTGTATTAAGCGGAACGATTCTACCGTTGACTTTTGCACCAATAGTATGGAAACCTACATCGGAATGGATCTCAAATGCAAAATCAATTGCTGTCGCACCTTTCGGAAGGATCTTAAGATCTCCTTTGGGAGTGAAGACATAAATTTCATCTTGATACAGATTGAGTTTGAAACTTTCAATAAGTTCTTTCGGAGAGACATTGCCATCGCCTTGTTTTTGATCAAACATTTCACGAACCCAATTGATCCAGCTTTCAAGTTCCTTATCGAGCGGTGCCTGTGAACCATTCTCTTTATAATACCAATGCGCAGCAACACCACGTTCGGCGATCTCATGCATCTGTCGTGTACGAATCTGAACTTCAACCATTTTCCCTTCAGGACCTACAACGGTTGTATGAAGAGATTGATATCCATTCTTTTTTGGTATTGAAATATAGTTTTTGAAACGTTCAGGAATTGGTTTATAAATTTCCGATATGATACCGTATACCGTAAAACATTCATTGTTATCCGGCGTAAACAAAATTATTCTGACCGCGAACATATCATAGATCTCATCCAACGGCTTTGAACGCTTCACCATTTTATTGTGGATACTGTAAAAATGTTTCGGTCTTCCTTCTACCTCAAATTTAAGTCCAGCCTGGCGCAAACGATTTTCGATTGGAACAATAAACTTACGGACATAATGCTCCCTTTCCCTTCGTTTTGAATTCAGACCATGCGAAATCTCTTCATACTCTTTGCGATACAAATGCTTGAATGCAAGGTCCTCTAATTCCCATTTAATTTTTGCCAGACCAAACCGATGAGCAAATGGTGCGTAGATATCCAACGTTTCTTTTGCAATGCGTTGCTGTTTCTCAGGAGATAAATATTCCAGTGTACGCATATTGTGCAATCTGTCGGCAAATTTCACAATCATTACACGGATATCATTCACCATCGATAACAGCAACTTACGATAATTTTCCGCCTGCGTAATTTCATGGCTGTCAAAAATATTACTGATCTTTGTCGCACCATCAACAATTTCTGCGATCGTGTCACCAAATTCTTTGCGAATCATATCAATCGTAATATCGGTATCTTCAACAACATCATGAAGCAAAGCTGAAGCAACGGAAATATCATCCAGAGAAATTTCTTTTGCAAGTACCATCGCTACTTCATACGGATGGCCGAAATATGGCTCTCCAGAACTTCTCAGGTCGTGTTTATGAGCTTCAAGGCTCATCGCAAACGCTCGAGTGATAAGATCATCGTTCACTGTTCGAAGGTTCTTATGGCAAACAGCCAGTAGATCGTCTAATTTTTTTTTGTGTTTTGCCTGAAGCATTCTTTTTTATTGTATAGTTTCGAGCAGATCTTCTGCTTTGCTAATTTTTTTTCTAAGATCACCCTTTGTTTTTCCAACGTACTTTTGCAGCGCTAATATTTTTTTAAGTTCTTCTGCCGCTTCACGATGTTTATTTTCTTTTATTTTAATCTGAGCAAGCTTTAAACGGCAATCAGCCTCTATATAATGATTAGTCGTTGGTGCTTCCAATGTACTCTTTAATAAACGTTCAATAATGACTTTTAGTTTCTCATTTTTATTCCATTGCTCATACACTGTTTTTAGATTCCACAAGAATAATCGATTGTCGGGATATTCTGCAAGCATGATTTGCCCATATTTTTCTGCATCGGCAAATCTTTTCTCTTCCGTAAAGATAACCATCAAATTATGTGAAGCAAGATGTTTTTCGTAGGGATGCGAAAATGACTCTAAAATTAACTGAATTCCTTCTTCACTTCTATCCGGAACGAATGGAATCCATGCTAATTTACTCCGCCAATAATAGAAAGAACCAAGAATATTTTTAGCTTCAGTAAAGTTCGGATCGGATTCCAAACATCGTTGAAGCGATTTACCGGCACTCAAGCCGTAGTATATTCCTGAAGGTAAATTTCCATTTTCGGATTTTGTGAATGAACGGAATGCTTGGGCACTTCCGGTGTAAAAATATCCGAACGCAGAAGTACTAGTATTGTTTATCAATGGTTCAGATAAGATTTCAACAATATTCAATAATGAATCGTACCGCTTTTCATTGAACGAATCGCCGTAATCGGTGTATTTCGCCTGAAGCATTCCGGCTAAATATAAATACCCTGCAGGATGAGCAGGAAATTTTTCGATCATCAACTGAAATTCAGATTCTGCTGAATCGTATTCTTGCTGAAGTGTATACTGTATCCCCTGCATCAATATCGTATGTTGACGTTTATCGTCAAGAAGTTGCGGAAGAAGAAATGATGGTGATGAAAGGATGAGAACCAACCAGTGAATGGACCTATTTACCAAAGTTTACTCCGTTCCAAACACTCTATCGCCTGCATCACCTAATCCAGGCAGAATATATCCATTATTATTCAATCCTCGATCAACAGCAGCACAAAAAATATCTACATCCGGATGGTTTTTTTGTACAATTTTAACTCCAGCAGGAGATGCGACAAGACAGACAAATCGAATGTTTTTTGCACCTTTGTTTTTCAAGAATGTTAATGCAGTTTTTGCACTGCCTCCGGTTGCCAGCATCGGATCGATGAGCAACACAAGGCTGCTGGAGAGTGTTTTGGGAAATTTTGAATAATAATCGATCGGTTCTAATGTTTCTTCATCACGATACAAACCAACATGACCAACTTTAGCTTCCGGAAGGACATTCATAAAACCTTCTACCATTCCGAGTCCCGCACGTAATATCGGAATGATGACAATGTTCTCTTTTAATTTAAACCCGGATGTTTTTTCAAGAGGAGTTAAGATGGAATATTTTTTGAGAGCGAAATTATGAGTCACCTCAAAAGCCATCATTCCGGCGATGCGGGAAAGAACATTACGAAACAAATGGTTAGGAGTATTTTTATCTCGAAGAATAGAGACATCCCGTTGAACAAGAGGATGGTCGATGATAGTGAGAGTGCTCATAATAAATATTTCCGGAAATTGTTATTTACGTTTTCTCTTAAAGACCAATATCAATGGTACGCCTTCAAATCCGTAATGATGACGAATTCGATTTCGTAAATATCCTTTATAGGATTCAGAAACCAAATCCGGTTCGTTTGCAAAGAAAGCAAACACCGGAGGAGAAGTTTTTACCTGAGTTACATAGTTCAGTTTAATATCTTTTCCTGTCTTGGTTGACGGCGGATAACGTTTAATATCTTCAAGGAGATCGTCATTTAATGAACTTGTCGGAATCCGCATCGCGCGATTTGTGTGAACTTGTTTTGCAAGATCGAGCAATTTCGGTAATCGTTGCTTGGTCTTTGCAGAAATAAATACCACAGGAATATAATCATATTGACGTAATTTTTCCCGCAACGATGCTTCAAAGCGAATAGTAGAGTTCGTATCCTTCCCTTCCACCAAATCCCATTTATTGATGCCAAGAACCACTCCGATATTTTTCTCGGCCGCCGTTTGAACAATTCGAAAATCTTGTTTCTCCAACGGAATACTTGCATCAAATAATATTATTGCAAGATTACAACGATCAATTGCTTTTAAAGTCCTAAGCGTTGAATAGAAATCAACATTTTCTCTGATCTTGCTTCTCCGCATTAATCCCGCTGTATCAACCAATAATATTTCTTCGCCTTGAAACTGGTAGATTGAATCAATCGGATCTCGCGTTGTTCCGGCAATCGGTGTAACGATTGAACGTTCCTCCCCGATCAACGCATTTACCAGTGAAGATTTGCCGACGTTCGGTTTTCCAATAATTGCTATCCGCAACTGGGAATCTTCTTTTAGATCTTCAGTGTTGATGACAAATTCACTGCAAAGTACATCAAGGAAATCACCGATCTTTCTTCCGCCCAATGCACCAATGGTATATAGATCACCAAGCCCTAATGAATGGAATTGTGCAGAATTTGCTTCTTCTTTTGCGGAGTCTACTTTGTTAACAACAAGAAGAATTTTCTTGTTTTCTTTGCGAAGAATATTGGCCAGTTCTTTGTCGATGTGAGTTAATCCTTCTTTTCCATCAACAAGAAATATTATTTTGTCGGACTCCTCAATCGCAATTTGAGTTTGCTCTCTGATCGCTTTTTCAAATACTTCTTCTGATTCCGGAACAAATCCCCCGGTATCTATGATTGTAAATGGTTTTCCCGTCCATTCTGCCTGGGCATAATGACGATCGCGAGTAATTCCCGGTGCATCGTCAACAATAGCGTTTTGTGCACCAATGAGACGATTAAAAAAGGTTGATTTTCCGACGTTGGGACGACCAACAATTGCAACTATGGGTTTAGACATTTTTTCTTTCTGTTTCATATAAAATACTAAATATAAAGGACAAAAAAAATCCCGTTCTGATATTCTCAAAACAGGATTCTAAGGTTACATTATGGTAATTCTATCTCATCACGATAATTTTTCCTATATAATTTTCCTCTTCGTAATCATTTTTCTAAGAATTCAGTGACATGTTTTGCCATTTGTTCAAATTCAATAAGAAATGCATCATGTCCAAATGGAGAAGTAATTTCACAATAAGTAGAGTTTGGAATTGACTCAGCAATATTTTTTTGTTCACTTATCGGATACAGTATATCGGAATCAATCCCAACTAATAGTGAAGGAATTTTAATTGAGTGGAGAATTTCTTTGAGTGTTCCTCTTCCAAAAGAAACATCATGAATATCCATCGCTCTTGAAATATAGAGATATGTATTTGCGTCAAACCGTTTAACTAATTTTTTTCCCTGATAACGAAGATAGCTTTCAATTTGAAATACATCGGAATTGTTGAATTGATTTAAATAATCTATCCCTTTTTCTTTTTGATGTTCCCTTCCAAATCGTTGTTGAAATTCTTTTTCACTTCGATATGATAACATTGCAACTTGTCGCGCAAGTGCAAGACCTTTTTCGGGCTGTCCAAATTCATAATAATTCCCCTTATGCCAATCGGGATCATTCATAATTGCTTGGCGGGCCACATCATTCAGTCCAATTGCCCATGGTGAATGTTGAGCAGCGGTGGCAATAGGAATAATCGTTTCTACAATTTCTGGATACAGCAGCGCCCATTCTAAAACTTGCATTCCTCCAAGCGAACCACCAATGACAGTTTTTATTTTTTGAACACCGAGATGATCGATCAATGATTTTTGTACTCTCACCATATCACGTACAGTCATCTGAGGAAACAAGAGACCATAAGGTTTTTCAGTTGCGGGATTTATTGAACTTGACCCGGTAGTCCCATAGCATCCACCCAAAAAGTTCGATGAAATAATACAAAATTTTTTTGTATCGAGCGGTTTACCCTCACCAATGAACGAATCCCACCAACCTATTGATTTGGGATCTTCTGAAGAATATCCGGCGGCATGAGCGCTTCCTGTCAATGCGTGACAAACAACGATAGCATTCGTCCCTTCAGAGTTCAATTCTCCGTATGTTTCGTACGCAACATCGATCGGTGAGAATGCAGCACCGCAATCCAATAAAAGCGGATTTGTCTCAGTAAAGAGGCGAATAATTTTCGTCTCAACTATATTTTCAATTTTCGTTTTCATTTTATGAAACTGACCGTCATCGTAAAGATGACGATCAGTTATTATTAAATATTTATGCACCAACAATTTCAGACTGTTTCACTACACGAAGAGCTTCATCAAAATCTTCGATAATATCCTCAATGTGTTCGATCCCGACTGAAACTCGAATCAGATCGGCGGTAACACCGGAAAGTAATTGTTCTTCCTGATTCAATTGCTCGTGTGTAGTCGAAGCCGGATGAATGACCAATGTCTTTGCATCGCCAACATTCGCTAGAAGACTCGCCAGTTTTACATTATTAACAAATTGTTTTCCTGCTTCTGCTCCACCTTTAATCCCAAACACTAGAATAGATCCAAACAATCCATTGCGAAGGTATTTTTTTGCATTTGCATGATACGGATGTGATGAAAGTCCCGGATATGCTACCCATTCAACCAGTGGATGTTTTTCTAACCATTTTGCAAGTTTCAAAGCGTTTTCATTATGACGTTCAACTCGTAACGACAAGGTTTCCAACCCTTGTAACAATAAAAATGAATTGAATGGACTAATTGCAGCACCGATATCACGCAATCCTTCAACACGCGCTCGAATTGCAAATGCAATGTTTCCAAATGGTCCTGGAGAACCAAAAACATCCCAGAATTTTAGTCCGTGATAACTAGGGCTTGGTTCTGTAAAGATAGGGAATTTTCCATTCCCCCAATTGAATTTTCCTGAATCAACAATAACACCGCCAATGGATGTTCCATGTCCGCCAATCCACTTTGTGGCTGATTCAACTACAATGTTTGCTCCATAATCAATCGGGCGGCACAAGAATCCGCAAGCTGCAAATGTATTATCTACTATTAATGGAA
>DMPG01000297.1:0-1536 GCA_003456055.1 Bacteroidota bacterium
TTTTCAGATCCCAATACAATTATTTGACGATCTCATAACTGCCTTTAGAACAGATGCATCTAATCCTGACTATCAGGAATTTGATGAAGTGCTCGAATATTGTAAATTTTCGGCAGATCCTATTGGACGCATCTTATTACTTATCTTCGATTGTTCAACAAATGAAACGAATCGTCTTTCAGATTCAATTTGCACTGCATTGCAATTGACGAACTTTTGGCAGGATATTTCAGTTGATACAAGCAGAAATCGTATCTATATTCCTAAGTCAGATCTTCATACGTTCAACCTCCAGGAATCAGATTTAAGTTCAACGGTGAACGAAAAAGCATTCCGCGAATTAATGAGAGTACAGATCGGCCGAACACGAACGCTTTTTGAAACCGGGAAACCACTCTGTTCGCTTGTAAACAAACATTTCCGATTTGAATTAACAATGATCTGGAATGGCGGAATGAGGATACTGGAGAAGATAGAATTACAGAATTTTGAAACACGAAATAAACGACCGGTATTGACCGTGTTTGATAAAATGATAATTGCTGCACGCTCTCTTGTGTAGAATATAAATGGACATCAGTATCTCCCCAAATATCATCGATAAGAATAAAAAGAGTAATTTCTATTATTCATTTCTCATGCTGCCAAAACCAAAGCGCGAAGCGATCAATGTCGTATATGCATGGTGCCGTATCGCTGATGATATTGTTGATGAAGAAGAAAGTACGTCCACGAAATTTCAACGACTGGTGCACTGGGGAAAGGAATTTGAACTTGGACTTGCCGGAACATCACGATATCAACTGGTAAATAGACTTGCGCAGATCATCAATCGATTCAATATTCCGCTCAACCATTTTACTGAATTGATCAAAGGGATGGAAATGGATCTGGTAAAGACCAGATACGAAACATTCCGTGATCTGAAAGAGTATTGTTACCGTGTTGCATCAACGGTTGGTCTTATCTGTACGGAGATCTTTGGTTATAAGAATGAAGAAGCAAAAGAATATTCCGTTAATTTAGGTATTGCATTGCAGCTTACCAATATTCTGCGCGATGTTGGAACCGATGCGAAAAAAGGAAGGATCTATCTGCCTCAGGAAGATATGGATCGTTTCGGTTACAGTGAAGAGGAATTATTTGCCAATAAATATAATGTAAAATTCCAACGGATGATGAAATTTGAAGCAGAGCGTGCGCGTTCGTACTTTGCTGAAGCGATCAAACATCTTTCAGAAGAGGATAAACCATTGTTCATCGCCGCATTGATCATGCAGGAAATATATTTTCGATTGCTTCAGGATATCGAAAATGCGGAATACAATGTCTTTAAGAACCGCATTAAAGTATCGAACGTAAAAAAGCTTCTCATCACGTTCAATGTTTGGCGGAAGAATCGTTCTCTGAATAATGCATAACATCTCCTCGACAAACATCGGAATGCATCTGCCGCAGCCATATCTTTTTTATCATCTCCAAAATCATAACAATGCCAATTCAAAACAATCCTGATGTTCTGATCATCGGCGGCGG
>DMPG01000297.1:1550-2017 GCA_003456055.1 Bacteroidota bacterium
GAACAAAAATCACGGCTTGGCGGCAGAACCTATTCCTTCATTCATCAAGAAACCGGTGATGAAGTGGATAACGGACAGCATTTGATGATGGGCTGCTACCATTCTACATTAAAGTTCTTGAAACAGATTGATCGCTTTGATCAGGTTGAGATCCAAAAGAATCTTTCCATAACATTTCGCCGCATCAACCAAGGCGCATCGACACTTTCCGCAGCCAATCTGCCTGCGCCGTTGAATGTACTGATTGGACTGCTTCGATTAAAAACTCTCACGTTTTCTGAGCGTCTTTCATTGCTTCGTGTCGGTCTAGAATTAGTCTTCAAGAATCCAGACATAAATAAGCATCTACAATCAATTACCGTTGCACAATGGCTCGATGAAATGAAACAGCCGAGTGCGAACAAAAAACAGTTGTGGGATATCATCGCAATCGGGGCGTTGAATGACAGCACGGATAAGATCTCTGG